>CAIUAS010000347.1 GCA_903897205.1 uncultured Gammaproteobacteria bacterium | reverse complement strand
TTCTTGTGAAGATTTTTCACTAAGTGGTTTTACTATTTTTTTATTGGCCATATTATTAATTTTATTTTTATTTAAGCGACCGCTCTTTTTCTTACTCATATCCATGAGATGGTTAATTACATTAATAGTGGCGGTAATCGGATCTTCAATCTTTTTTCTATTAAACATAACAAGTATTGCAATAATTTCGTCTTCAATTGAACGGCCACTTTTTTCTATCCTTGTTGATAACCACTGGTGAATGGCACTAGGCAGATCAAGGCAAATAAGAAAATATTCATGAGCTGAATCTTTCACTTTAAATTCCTTATGAATGAAATTTATTTGAAGTGTATAGTTATTTTTATTTTGCGCAATACCCTTTTTTAGGTATGAAAAACGCCGTTTTTCGTACCTAAATTTCGGTATTTTTATTATGATCAATAAATGTTAGGTAATTTTTAAAGCAGGCTTTATAAAACGCGGTTGCGCGACTTTTTACATTAAGTTTTCTTCGCGCATTTTTTTCATGTTGCTGAACAGTGTGATAGGAAATTCCCAGTAACTCTGCACAATGATGGGTACTATTTCCCATCACAAGCAAAGCTAAACATAACGCTTCACGAAAAGTAATATCACTGTCTTTATCACAATTTATCTTTAGCCCTGAGACATAAGCCATCGTTTGCACAAAGATATTCCGACTATTATCAGTAGAATCTTGTTTATCAAAATTATTCAGCCTTTTGAGCAAACATTGCAATACTTTTTCATTTTCTTTCATCCGTTTCTCCGTGGATTTTGTCCCTAAAACTAAAATAGAATTTATCAATAAATCATCGTTCTTCTTTTTAGGTTTACTTCACGGCTTATGGCTTTTTCGGACAAATTCATTTGGCTTAATTTGTTATTAAAATAATAAAATTCTTCGGGCGGCGCTTTTTTAGGCCCTTTCTTAGATGTGAAAAAGAAAGTATTTACCGTGCTAGACAACCTTATATATTTTTCTTCATCCACCTTGCGGGTTGGCTGATCGGTTTTTACATGAGCAGGCGCATTCATTATTTTAGTATTAATTTTGGTCGGTAAATACCGCTGCAAAACAAATGTCGCTTGCTGTGCATTGGCTAATAATGCATTTGCTGTTTGCAGCGTTTCCGAAAGTTGCACTCGCAAACTAAATTCGGTTGTATAAGGTATGCATGATTTGAGCCAGCCCACTGTTGATTCTGTTTTTTGGACAAACTGTTTTTGCAAATGGTACGCTTGTCGCCAAGCAACACGTATTTGATTAACTTCTTCAGTGAGTGGATTATTGTCCGGCCAATGATTTGCAACGGCATAATAAGGTTCCCAAAAGTGATCCAGGCGCTTTTCTAAACGTTCATATATGAAACTGATTAATATCACATTTATCTCATCAAATAACTGATTAAGTGCTTTGCATAAGATGAACTGACTAGTACGTAGCACGAGCACTATGTTAAGATAATGCTGAGGTTATCTTTCGACGATCATCTTTAGTGCCTCATGGGTCAATTCAAGTAGTAGCTTGGATTGACCTCTTCACGCCTTTTCATTCATCTTTTTTGCTTCCCTAAACTCGGCTGGCTTACGATTTATAAAAACCTAAAAAACCTGCTTTTTTATCGTTATTAATACCGATGGGATTAATTAATTCCAATTGGCGTTTTAAAGTTTCAATCTCTAAGCGCAATTGACTATTTTCATCGAGTACGACTTCATAGTATTTACTCACTTCCGCTTCTTTTTGCTTGGATTGTTCTAAGTCTTCTTTTAACTGGCCATTTTCAGTTTGCGCGCTATCCAGCTGCTGCTGTAACAATTTGTTTTCTGTTTCCATACTTTTATTTTTTTCTCCTAGAACATTAACTTGTTTTTCTAAACCCGCTAGTTTTTCAACCATCATTTTTTTCCACTCGTCTGAACTTTCAGAATTGCCTTGATTTGCCGAGGTTTGGAACGATTTTAGTTGTTTTTTAAGCACAAAATTTTCATTGCGCATGATGATATTTTCTTCGACTAGCAACTTCTTTAATTCGTATTCTGGCTTTTGAAATAGTTTTTCAATTGTGCGACGAATATCATTGACCCCTGGCAAAAAACCAAAAAATTTATAGGGCATTTTTCTTAAGGTTGACTCGACATAATCGATTAATTCCATGGCCGATAGCGAGTTTTCAATATAGTCTCTTACTCCTCCTAGTAATAAGGCGGTCTTATCGGTCAGCATTTTTTCCTCTTTTTCAAATTGATCAATGGCCTGGGTCAATTCTTTTTTTAATGCGTCATGTAATGACATAAGAGCCCTCTTATTAATTGGAAGTAAATCGTTTTTCAGTCGACGGATTCGATAATTCATCTGGTAACAAGGCCGCATTAATATACGGTTTACTAAAAAGTAAACGCCGACCTGACGCTGACCCTAAAATATTTTTTATGAGCCGCCCAGAAGGATCGTGCAATGTAGACTGCATTTGTAAATTCAAAGCTTTTAAGCAGTTGGTTTTTTGCTTCAAAGGTAAGTTGCCATTAATTTGTCTGGCGGTTTGGTGCGCTTGAATACTGGCGCTTATTAACGGCTTAATAATGCCGGTCTCCTCGCCTGTTAATCCGACCATCACTTGCTCCGCTTTTTTAAGCTGCAATTCTTCCAAAGGTTTATTTTCCTGGACGGCCCGATCACGAATTTGCATAAGCATGCGAACATGCGAGGGTTCGTAACCTAAGGTAGGCGCTGAGAAAATAAATGTTTGAATATTTTCATCCAGTTGTCGAGCATCGCTTTCCCAGCGGGCTTTTAAAAATGTTTCTGAAAGCGGCAAGGCCAACGCTAAGCATCGGCACTTTAATGCCAGCGGGTTTTGTTTAAGGGCCTGGATCGCAACCACGTGCTGCGCTAACGTTTCACCGGCATGTTCTACTTCCTGGCCCATCGCTTGAAGCATGGTTTCCGCTAAAATCAGGTGTTCGTTATGGGCCACATTTTTATGGTCCGCAATGGCTTGTAAAGTCACTTCCAGATAACGTAAAAAGAATTTCTTCAGTTTACTGCTGATCGCCACTTTATCTTCCGCTTCACCCCAGTGCTTCGTCATTAAATTCAAACAAAGAATGTGTTGATAAGCCTGTTTAGGGGCCGGTGATTTAAAAAAGTGCTTCAAGGATTCACGCAAGTGCATATAAATCTCTAGGCGTTGCGCCAAACACAGTTGCAATAAAGCGTCGTATTGCTGATTGTCTCGCACTTTCAGCATATCCATGTAACCGTGCAAATAACTAAATTCACTGACGTCTATTTTGTCTCCCGCCGCTAAAGACTGAAAAGCTTGAAATACACGATTAAGAGACAACATCGCGCAATGTTGATCTTGGAGCCTCTCTAAACGCGTGGTTAATTCTCTATCCACCTGGTATTCGATAATATCGGCTTGAATTTCAGTCACTAAATCTCTCAATTGTTCACATGCTTGCCACGCATAAACAGCCGCATTCATCGAATTTTCATAATGCGCTTTTAGCGCGGCACTGAGCTTCTCCGCCAAGACTATTTTATTTTCAACTTGCCGGTGACGGTGCTGGAGCAATAACCCTTGCCAATTGCTTAAAAACTGCTTGGTTTGGCGTTGGAAAAAAGAAAGAGATGAATACTTTTTATCCGTTAATTCAGCCAGTGCTTCATTCACTTGCATGGCTTGTATACGAACTTCTGCTAACCTGCTTTTCCATTGCAGGGGTTGTTCTAACGTGATATGAAAATTGCTGATATTCGGTGATTGCTTGAAAGTTGCCAGCAAGGCCGTTTTATCGTTAAAAAAGTCATGGCGAAGGTTCGCACCTTTATATAACCAAGCGGGCTTGCGTTTTTTGTTCGGCACTGCGCTGGCTAAGCTTTCAGGAATTAATTGAAACTGCTTCGCGGTTGTCCGCTCAACCGTCGGAAAGGCAGCAGAAGGCTTCAACCACGAGAGCTTATGCAAACGCTGTTGGGTTTCCTCATCGCCTTGACGGACAATATAATGATGATAAGCGTTAATCTGCTGATGCGTTAAAACGTCGGTATAAAGCGGCAAAGGTAAATAAGCATGCGTTATTTTTGCACCGCCCTTTTCTAATGTCGAAACGACAGGGGCAATGGTATTTAGTTGTTTTTTGTCCCAGGCTTTTAAGCGGGCCAGCATCGCTTCAGCACACTGTTTTTGTGCCTCTAAAGCGTATTGCAAAAATTCATTGAGGTAAGTGGAATAGGCGTTATAAATTGGGCTTGGCACCCGAAGGCGGTTCTTAAAACCAGGTAGCGATAAGACCGCTACTTGATAGTGTTTAATTAGCAACGCTAATAATTCACTGGCTTCTAATAAAGCCGCATTTGTATGATAAGCAAAAGCTTGCTGGGCTTCCCATTGTTTTTTTAATTGAGACAGCCCAGTGACAACCGGTGATTCAACCGCTGAATTTATCCACTGTTCCCAATTTTCTTTACTCGTTAATTGTTCGTGTTGATATTTGAGCCAAGTTAGATAGTACTCTTTAGCTTGTATGCGTTCCTCTAAAACCGGATCGGCAATCATCGTTTTTGGCTTTTCAATGGACTTACCTTCACAATGGGCCTTGGTGTCCTCTGCTAATTGCTGACGCAGCGCTAAATAGTTTTTTTCTTCTTCTGTAAAAAAGCCCGCATCAACGCCTTGGTTAATATACCCAATAGTTCCTTGCACATCCTTGAGTAATTTTGCTTTAAAAAAAACAAAGCCAAAATTTTCAGTCGATTTATAATGAGTATTATTAATATTATTGTAGTTTTCAATTTCAGCTTTTAAATTAAATATTGGTAATATCGGCATAACTTTTTCTGCTCCATTGATATTTTTTTGCCTATTAACTCTGACACGGTAACTTCATTAGATTTTTTTATCTCTTCAGCTAACGAAAAAACTGGTAGAATCATAATCTTTCCTCGGCGCTTAATATAAAGTTGTATGAGTCATTTGCAGAGTGACATCCATAAATAGTAATATATACCATCATATTGGTGATTGTAAATAAAAATACCAAATATAATGTATAATTACTATTTCACATTTTATGTTAACTAATTAGGAGATTAATAATGAGTTCAGATCGCATTGAGCGTGGCATTGAACTATTAGAGCAATTCAGAAAAGGCGGCTCACAAAGCGTCCAAAAAAACTATAGTGAAATAGCGCCTGATATCGCCGAGTATATTTTAGGCTTTATTTTCGGTGATTTATACGCTAGACCTGGCCTCGATTTAAAAACCAAACAAACGATTACGATTACAGCGCTGGCCGTATTAGGCAATGCGAAACCACAACTGGCCTACCATATTGAAAATGGATTAAATATCGGTTTAACGCGCGAGGATATTATTAATAGCTTAATTCACATTGCTGGCTATGCGGGTTTTCCAGTCGCTTTAAATGGCATCGCCACTGCCAGAGAAGTGTTTGATAAATTAGACGGCAAAAATAAAAATTAATTAAGGCATGATGCAATTAAAAAACAAATTAGCCAGCGGATTAGGCAGTGCGCTGGAATGGTATGATTTTGCCCTTTATGGCTATTTTGCTGATATTTTTGCTCGGCAATTTTTTCCACACAACACGCACCACTCGATAGCATTAATTGCGTCTTTTAGCGTGTTTGCTATCGGATTTGCAGCCCGTCCTCTGGGGGGCATTTTATTTGGTATTTATGGGGACAAATATGGGCGTATAAAATGCCTTCGCTTAACGCCTATTTTAATTACCGTACCTAGTATTTTAATTGCACTCATTCCAACTTACTCCAGCATTGGTATCACCGCGCCTTTATTATTACTATTACTCAGAATTATGCAGGGCATTTGCATTGGCGGAGAATTTGCTGGCAACATTATTTATCTCTGCGAATCCGATCTCAAGCGACGCTATTTTATTGGCAGTATTGCAAGTGTTACAGCTGGCCTAGGTATTTTATTAGCTTCATTAGTAGCCTCTATTATTTATCACGTTATGAGTGTGGATGCGATTGCTTTATGGGGCTGGCGAATGGCTTTTTTACTGTCTATTATTGTAGGCAGTGTGGCCTTTTATATTCGTCGTCGCTTAGCTGAAACACCCGTCTATGAAATCCTGCAAAAAATAAATAAAACATCACCCTCCCCTTTTTGGGAAGCTATTTCGCATGACAAGAAAAAAACGGCGCTTGCCATTGGACTTTTATTTTTACACGCCAACAGTTTTTATTTTACTTTTATGTTTCTGCCTTCGTTTTTAACAAATAAATTAGGATTAACAGCAGAAGCTTCTCTATTTCATAATAATTTTCTATTACTCATTAATCTTACTCTATCCCCGTTGATAGGATTAATCGCAGACAGGATTGGCGGCCAACGTTTAATGCTTTTTTCCAGTTTGTGTTATCTGATACTTAGTGTTTATCTTTTTCATTTAATTTGCTATGGCCATGCGCCTTATACTTATATTGCCATCTTATTATTTTCCTTACTAACAACACTGAATGCGGGGACAGCCCCTGGGCTATTAATAGAAATTCTGCCCGCGCCCACACGTTATACGACATTAGCCACAGCATTTAATATTAGTTTTGGTATCTTTGGAGGCTCAATGCCATTGCTAGGTTACTTGTTAATTCAAAAAATGGGGCATATCATGGCACCTGCTTTTTATTTGATGATAAGTGCAGCCATCACGTTTATTGCCACCATATTGCTTAAACGCTATCAGCTTACTTCCAACAGTATATAATTATGAACCAATACCACGCTATTTTTAGGGAAAATATACGCGATCTATTTAATGATTATACGACTTCATTAAATATACCGGAGATCGATTATTTTGCGATTGGCATTCAAAATACCATTAATCGTGAAAGTGCATCTATTATGTCTCGATTGGAATGGCAAACAACATTTAAAGCGTTTAATTTTGCCCCTTATGATCCCCTTAGAAAAGCTGCGCTGCAAACTAATCGAACCATCATTTTTATGGATGAATTAGATTGGGTGGATTCATTGGGCAAAGAAGTCATGCTTCAACGTAAACGGCATGAAATTGATAAAGGCATGGTGGTGATGGACAGGCATTTGACTTATAACTACATGCTCACACTGGCAACCCATTATACTCAGTTTGATGGACACGCATTTTATTTAAAATATTGCGCGCAAATTCGACGCGTTTTTGATGATATGAAATTAATACTTGAGCCTGTTGCAATCGATTTTCGCACACACGAAACATAACTTTCAAAAATATTTTAATTATTTAAACGTCTATGCCAAATCACAGGAGCTGCCCATTCAACCGCTACATCATAAATGACAGGTTCTAAGGTGCCGCCCCAGCTAGGATTTAAGCAAACGAGATTATAACCGCCACTCGTACTATTCTTGATAAGCCGTCTAAAAAATTGTTCGCCTTGTCGGGTTTTAACAATACAATCTTTGCCGATGGCATTTTCTAAGTCTTTTCCTTTAATATATCGGCCGCCAATATAATCTCCTGGCGAATAGACAGGCAACATCTCTTCAGTAGTCACCAACATAAGAATAGAATTAGGAGCCAAGCTTTTAAAATAGTCTGCTTCTTTAAGCATTAATATTTCATCGTCCAGTGGCTGTCCTTTTTGCTCTTCTTGCACTTCCTCAAAAATACGTTTGATATTGACGGCGATTTTAGGAGCCAAGCCTTCGCCCAATAATATCCAGTTACGAGCCACCAGGACCCCTTCGGCACGATAAATAGCCATGCATCGTTTAAGACCATTCTCGGTCAGTGGCTGTTTGTCATATTCCCAGACTTTCAGGGTTTCAACCGATAAGCCGTATTTTTGCTCAATATAAGAACGCGTTAAACGAAGCAATGAGCGGATATATTGTAAACGCTCGCCGCGTGTTTTAAGTGATTTAGGTGTTTTATTCTTTTTCACTTTAATAACTATTTTTTTAGGTAAACAACTTTGGCAATAGACAATTCGAATTAAATCGAGTGTCTTTTTTGCACAAGGTTTCAATGAATGATGGTTAACCAATTAGAACTAAATTAGTTGCGAAATTATCACATGCGTATAGACAATACAAATGGCGGGGCAATTAACGTGTAATAATTCGTATTACCGAAATAATAAGCTATGCGTATATGTATCAGCGCAGTAATACTGTATGGAAGCGCAGCTACGACTATTAATGTAAATAGTGTCAATTGAACTGCTAGGGTTCAACCAGAACAAGTAGAGTTCAGCATATAGAAAAAAGGAGTGAAATAATTGAATTTATATTTAGAAACGATAGTGCCTCTTGAGACACTTAGACCATTAGTTCTCTGTGAAGAGTTTAGGCTGCATCTCGTCGAGGATGTTCATTAAACTGTGTCAGCCTATAATTTACTTCAGCCCCAAATTTAAGCGTCCGTCAAAAAATATTTGGAGTTGAGAAACTATCAATGCCCAATTGTGCATCGGTTGGTTCCATTTTTCCAGATTTTTTTGGCAGGCACAATAAATTAATTTCAATAACGCATTTTCACTCGTGAACGCACCTTTGCTTTTGGTGTATTGGCGAATTTGATGGACAACGCAAAGTTGAATTTCCGTTTTTGGAAAAGTTTGCGCAATGGCTTCAGGAAACCCTTTTAACCCATCAATGCTCGCAATTAAAATGTCCTCCAGGCCGCGTGCACGTAAATCATTCAATACACTTAACCAAAAATGCGCCCCTTCATTTTCAGAAAGATACAGGCCTAAAATATCT
>CAIUAS010000346.1 GCA_903897205.1 uncultured Gammaproteobacteria bacterium | reverse complement strand
TCAGAAATATCTGCTAATGACCATACAACTTCGGCTTGTGACACAGTTCATCTTGAGAAGGCAAATACCTCTTAACCATACTTTAAAATCATTACTGTTGGGCCAAAACATAAACACAGCAACATGATTCAATATCATAACGCAAATAACACAGCCATTTCTATATTTGGAGATACAATTTTAGATAGTTATTCTTTTAATAAAAATCTTTTAGAAATAGAATATTCTGATATTAAATTACTAGAAGGTTGTTTCATATTTAACCGCGAATTTTATAAAAGCGAAAAACAAAATAATACTAACTTAAAATCTAACAATAAAATATATAGACATAATAACTTCAATCACAAATAACTTACTTTTTTATTCTTCTCTTGCCAAAAAGTATATAAAGGAAATACCAACAGCCCTTGTTTTAGAAATGGCAGCTATACTCAATGAAGTAATGCTTACCTCTAACATTGCAGACTCAAATAAAAAAGCCTTTTTTAAGTGTTTATTTGTCACCTACTTAAATATCGGAGCCTACTACGGGAATAGTGGCCAAAAAAATATTGCTATCAGCAATCGCGTACTTACTGAAATAACCATGCTAGTTAAAACTGTAGCCACTCTATTTGAAACAGAAAAACAGGATAGGGATGAAATTTTCAAGTTTATAAGCCAGTATGCACTAGCAGAACATAATTACTTTCTTTCCAAAAAAATTTGCCATCTATTGTTTACAGATCTTGCCTACCTTCGAGAAAATGACGATTTAGCTCTATTGAGTTTAGAAAAAATTGATCCTGAAACCCTTATTAACATAGCCGACGACCTTAGTTCTGACGAGTATTTTAGCAATCACGCTGAGCTTGCTCAAAAAATTTACTTGCACGTTTTTAATAAAACTAATTCCTTTCAAAAAGACATACTAGATAAATTGAGCGCCCTTATCAATAAAGGAGCTAATCCCATTTATATAGAAATAATCGGGATAAGCTCAGCCATACTGGAAAGTTTTAATTATGCATTATGGCCAGCAATTATTAATATTTTAGAAGCCTGTGCGTTAAAGGGCGATAAAAACTGTTTGCAACAACTAAATAATTTTTATCGTATGCTATTTGATGAAGATGCCGATTTAATAGAAGTGCAAGATTTAAAAGAAACCCTTTATAAGAAACATATTACTTTACTACAGAACAGTGAACCAAATCAGGATATACAAAAAAAACAGCAATGGGAGTTGTCAGCTAAGATTATTAATTTAGTCCTCAATAAGAATTTCAGCATACCGGGTAATATCCATACTCTCTATAATACAATGCAACAAATACATACGTTTAATAACCAATTAGATTCTTTATCTTCTCAGCTAGAAAAAACTGACATTGATATACAACCGCAAGAAAATTCAACAACACTAGCAAAATTAGCATCTATGTTTTCTTCCGTCATCAATTCTTCTAAGCTAACTAAGCCAGATGAAACAAAAGAATTATGCGATTTCACTAAGAAATTAAATACCGCCATTACAGAATATCTAACATATTTTATCCCTGTAGCTTTTGAGATGTCCCATTCAACAGTGACTATTAAAAGCATCAGTGATATTAGTGCAGTAATAGATGGGTATCTGCAATGGAAACCAATGCAAGCTAGTACAGGGCAAACAAACGAAACAGTAAAAGAGCTATATCAGATTTTAGAAAATCTCCGTAACACGATTAAATTACTGGGATTTGAAAATAATAACAAGCAAGTGTTTGACAAAAGCCTAGTGGCTAAATTTCAGATTAGTTAGCAGCATTAGACTTTGCCTTTTATTGCCAATTATGCTTGCTGCCAATAACGCCAAGTATGTTGTGCCATCACGAGTTCTTCATTGGTCGGAATTACATTAATTGACACACGGCTATGCTTGCTGGAAATGCGCGGCTGATTGTGCAAATTAGCTTGTTCATCTAATTCAATTCCAAACCACGCCATTTGCTGGCATACCTGCGCTCTAATAGGCGCAGCGTGCTCACCGATGCCTGCCGTAAAAACAATAGCATCTAACCCACCTAAAGCAGCAATTAAGGATCCCATTTCACGTACTATCCGATAAACAAATAACTCAAGCGCAAACTTAGCTTTAGGATCGGCACTACTTAATAAAATACGCACATCCGCACTGATTGCGGAGACCCCCATTAAACCGGACTTGTGATATAAAAGATCCGTGACTGCAGCAATGGACATCTGCTGCTGTTCTAACAGATATAAAATAACGCCAGGATCTAAATTACCGCAACGCGTGCCCATCGGTAAGCCATCTAAAGCCGTAAATCCCATAGTTGTGGCAACACTCTGGCGTTTTTCCATCGCACATAAACTGGCACCATGGCCTAAATGCGCGACAAGGATTTTTTTATCCGCTTGTTCACCTAAATAGTCCGGCAAAACTTGGGCAATGTATTCATAGGATAAGCCATGAAAACCATAACGCTTAATAGGATAAGGTGCGATTTTAGCAGGCAAGGCAAATGCTTGTGCAACATCAGTTTGCGTAAAATGAAAAGCGGTATCAAAACAAGCTACCTGTAAAATATTCGGTAGTTTTTTTACCAGCGCTTTAATACCAGCGATATTATGCGGCTGGTGCAAAGGCGCTAGTGAATTAAATGATGCTAAGGCTTTAATAATGCTTTCATTAATCACGACCGGCTGAGTAAATTGATCAGCACCATGCACAACACGATGACCTGCCGCTACAATAGAATAGGCAGGTAAATTCTCATCCAACCAATTTAATAAATACTCTAAAGCAAAAGTTTGTGCATCTGCACAAGCATTAATAGATAAGTATTTATCTAATATAAAATTACTATCAGCATCTTTTACTAAAAAATGCGGCTTTTCATCTAAGGCTTCTATTTGGCCATGCACAATAGGTTTAGCTAACAAAGCCCTACGCGTCACACTATATAAGGAAAATTTTAAACTCGAAGAACCTGCATTTAAAATTAGCAAAGCTTGCTGCATATTTTTCTCTGCAAATACTGCCGATATAAAATGCCTAATGCACAAGAAGCCAAACGCGCATCGACCTGATCAGCGCGACTGGTTAATACAATAGGAACGCGCGCGCCTAACACTAAACCAGCTAATTTAGCTTGTGCTAAATATTCTAATTGCTTGGCCAACATATTTCCCGCTTCTAAATTAGGTACGAGTAAAATATCAGGCTCACCTGCCACGGGCGATTCAATCTCTTTTATTTTTGCCGCCGCCAACGAAATCGCGTTATCAAAAGCTAAAGGGCCATCTAAAATACCATCAGTAATTTGATTGCGATCTGCCATTTTACAAAGCGCCGCTGCATCGATGGTGGAAGGTATTTTATCAGTCACAATCTCTATTGCAGATAAAATAGCCACTTTAGGTTTTTTTATGCCAATCGCTAACGCCAGATTAATGGCATTTTGCACAATATCTTTTTTCTCCATCAAGCTAGGAGCAATATTAATAGCGGCATCCGTTATTAATAATAATTTATTATAAGTCGGGATTTCTAATGC
>CAIUAS010000345.1 GCA_903897205.1 uncultured Gammaproteobacteria bacterium | reverse complement strand
TTGGCGGGCAAGCCATTGTTGCCAAGCCTCTTGACTAATAGTTAAATAAATTTTTTTGCCTAATTCTCCAGGATAAGGTGGATAATCTAATCCTTGAGCTTCTTTTTGTAATTTTTGGCAGAAGATAATTCGAGACATAAGCGTTTATTTTCACTCAGTTGAGTCAGTAATTGTTTAATTGGGGCAGCAACCCCCTTAGCATTTATTTGAGCTAGGTTATACCAGACTGCGTTGTCAGATTCCATAAGTGGGGGTGCCCAATGCGATATCGAAGCAACAATTGGAACAATATCTAAGTGAAAATGACTAAAGGTGTGCCGCAAACTGGGCCAGGTGATCAGTTTATTAATCTCGCAAAAAAGGTATTTTTGGCACCAATTTTCAATATCTTCATTTAGCGGGCATTCCGGCAAACTCCATAAGCCTCCCCAGATACCAACCGGCGGTCGCTTAATTAATAATATTTCACCTTGTTGATTATTCAACAACAACATGTGGGTTGTTTTTACGGGCAATTGCTTTGTTGGTTTGGAAATAGGATAACGAGTCGGCGCGCCAGAAGCATAGGCTTGGCAATGGGATTGTAAAGGGCAACTATCACATTTAGGCTGCGAACGCGTGCAAACAGTAGCGCCTAAATCCATCATGGCTTGCGTGTATTCGGCTACTTGTTGTTTAGGCGTATATTTCTCTGCAATCTCCCATAATTGTTCAGTGATAGCAGAGATACCAGGCCAGCCTGCAATAGCATGAAAGCGCGTTAATACACGCCTAACATTTCCATCAAGAATAGGAGCGCGAATATTGCTGCTCAAAGCTAATATTGCACCTGCGGTTGAACGGCCGATGCCAGGTAGTTTTTGTAAAGCATCGACTGTTTGAGGAAATTGACTATGATATTCTTCCGCAATAATTTTAGCGGTGCGATGTAAATTGCGTGCCCGCGCATAATAACCTAAGCCAGCCCAAAGCGCTAAAACCTCATCTATTTCCGCTTTGGCGAGCGTTTTTAAATCAGGAAATTGCTTTATAAAACGTAAAAAATAGGGAATAACCGTAGTTACTTGAGTTTGTTGCAACATGATTTCTGAAACCCACACCCGATAAGCATTATTGGGCTGTTGCTAAGGCAAATTTTTGCGACCATGTTTGGCAA
This sequence comes from uncultured Gammaproteobacteria bacterium, assembly GCA_903897205.1. Classification (GTDB taxonomy): domain Bacteria; phylum Pseudomonadota; class Gammaproteobacteria; order CAIUAS01; family CAIUAS01; genus CAIUAS01. The sequence goes on along the minus strand of CAIUAS010000345.1, from coordinate 5,495 downwards.
ACCAATTTAAGATACGCCTGCTAAATTGATGAGAGGCTAAAGACATCATATAAATTATGCGGTACTCCTCGAGCTATTATTGGAGAAGAAAATTTTGTTATAACGATTTCTTGTGGCTCACAAAGTCGGCATGTTTTGATCGCTAGCGGGTAAATTGATCTAATAATGAATTAACCGCATCACCAACCGCTTTACCCGTATCATCACCCAACCGTTGTTTTAATTCCGAATTAATCTTTTTTTCCACCTGTTTTTTCGCCTGAGCTTTGATTATATCTTCTAGAACAGGCTGTGGACTTATATTAGAAAAATTGCCAGCTAATTTAATAGGTAATGGATCGCCTTGTGGTTTATGAGCGTCAGGCTCCATTAACTGGACAATTAATTTATAGTCTAAATATTGCGTTGCTAAATTAGCAGTACCACTGCCTTTGGTTTGAAAAGTCGGCGCATCAATTAATAAATCATTATTTTTTACCAGGCCATTAGTCATGGTAAAAGTGCCTGTTAAATTACCAAAGGCAGTTTGATTAGAGCCAGCCATAGCAGGAGGCGCATTTCTATCGAGCAATGCTCTGCCCACGCTAACCCAATAGGGAATATTAATGCCCTTAATAATACCCTTCGATAAAGCTAAGCGACCCTGCCCATTAAGATGATTAATTATCGCCGTTTCAGAATTGCCCTGAGTCGTAATTTGCATATTAATATTACCAACGCCCGACATTTGCAGTTTGGTAATATTAATAAGATCTTTCGTGGCAGGTTCAATTTGAATGCCACTGAGTTCATTTCTGGTTGTAAATAAAGGCGTTTTACCGCGCACGTCTAAATTAACACTCCCATTATAATTTCCCTGATAAAGTTTAGCGGTCAATGGAGCTAAATTAATCAAGCCATTTTGAGCTTTTAATTGCATGCTAACAGCGCTGGCGTTCAGTTTACTTAAATGCAAACTGCCAATTTGAACATGCCCCTGCATATTTAATTGGCGTAGCGCCTCAATAGGCAATAAGGCCCTATTTTTTGCAGCAGTACTAGTAGAAGAAATGTTAGTAGCACGGTTGTTATCGTCATTTGCAGCGTTATTAGCGCTAGCTGCAGAATAATTATCTACATTAATATCATCAATATTTAAATTAAAGGCCAAGGCTTTTTTGCTAAGATCAGTGACAGCTAAATTTCCATTGATATGAGTTTTATCAAGTTGAGCGCTTAATTGACTTAACTTAAAACTATTAGCTGTTGCTTGTAAATCACCGGTAGCAGCAACTTGCGTTAACGCATTGGGATCTTGTCTTGCAGATAAAGGCTCGCCTAACGCGGCTAATAATTGTTTTAAATTAAAGGTAGGGATTTGTATTTTACCCTGCAATTGCAAGTGACTTAAAATTTGTTTGCCTTGTAAATTACCTTGAACTTGGATATTGGCAACCTTAGCGTTTAATGAATCGATTGTTAAAGTTTCGTTGCCCGCATCAATCTTAATATTACCTTGTAAACCAATATTTAATTTACCATCAGCATAAGCTTTATTATTTAATGTGCTTGTTAATTTCAAATTTTTAAAAGAATAAATTTGATTAGCTGGATCGCCAGTAACATCACTATTTAACGAGAAACTACCATTAATAGCCGGCTGGTTGCTCTGTATATTAAATTGTAAAGATAATGGAAATGCGGTGCTTAATAATAATTGTCCGCTTTGCATCGATAAATTGTTTATCACCACTGTTTGGCCGCTTTGTTGATTTTGCCAAGAAACGCTGCTGTCATTAATATCGATGCCTTCAATATTAAATTTGAGGTTATGTGAAGATTTATTTTTTGAATTATTAGCGCGAGTGTCAGTGGTTGATTGGGCTTGCGATTTAGCATGTTCTGTCAAATCTTGCCAATTGGTGACACCACGAGCATTTTTCATTAAATTAAGTGCTAAGCCGTCTAGGCCCAATTTACCAACATTAACTTCACTTTTAAATAAAGGCAGCAATTCAACCTTAACATCGGCATGGTCTATTTGGGCAAAAGGCCGTTCACCAAAACCAACCGCATTACTTAAACTAACTTTGTTGATTTGCAGCCCTAACCAAGGAAAAAATGACCATTTAATATCGCCGTCTATAATTAGATGGCGGCCGGTATAAGCAGCAACCTTTGCACTAATTTGATCTTTAAAATCGTTAGGATTTACAAAACTGACTAAACAAATAACGGCAGCAACCGCCAGTATCACTATTAAACCAATTATGCTCGCAATTATTTTTATTGCTTTTTGCATAAATTATTCCTCTGTATATGATTAAAGTTTATTGCTTCACAATGGACTAGACTGTATTTTTCCATTTTTTTCTGTATTTTTCTACCAATTTGCAGAAAATTGATGGAAAATGCCATGAATTTACTAGGCAATTTATCATAGGAATTTTATATGTCAAAGACAGTACAGCTTACTATTGAAAATGCTATTGCAACTATAACACTCAATCGACCTGAAGCAATGAATAGTTTTAATAGGGAAATGGCAGAGGATTTAGAGAAGATTACAGAACAAGTGCGTTTAGATACAGCTGTTCGTGCTGTGTTATTAAAAGGTGCTGGTAATTTATTTATGGCAGGTGGTGACATTCGATTTTTTTACGAACGCCTTGAAACGATGGCCGCTGATATTATGAATGATATTCGCCTGCTTAGCGGCGCAATATTAAATATAATGCAAATGCCAAAACCCGTGTTAGCCAGTGTGCATGGTTCTGTTGCCGGTGTTGGCATGAGTTTCATGATGGCTGCTGATTTAGTCATAGCGGCTGAGAATACCAAATTTACGATGGCTTATAGCGGAATAGGGCTCAGTCCAGATGGGGGTGCTTCCTATTTATTGCCGCGTTTAGCGGGTACGAAAAAGGCGATGGAATTAATTTTATTATCGGATGTTTTTGCAGCTAAAGCAGCACAGGAATATGGATTAATAAATTTTATGACTGCGCCTGAAAAATTGGCTGCCGAAACGGAGAGTTTACTTAAACGCTTAGCTAACGGTCCAACGCATGCCTATGCTCAAGCGAAGCGTTTGATTAATCAGTCCTGGTATAATTCTTTGGAAACGCAATTAGATGCAGAGGGACGGGCGTTTGCAAGTTGCTGTGCAACGAATGATTTTAAAACAGGCATAAGCTCGTTTCTTGAGAAGAAAAGTCCGCTGTTTAATGGCAATTAATTAGTTTGCTTTTTAATCCTATTAAGGGTAGAAAAAATTATTATGAAAAATGAAATTTATTATGCGACCGGTAATGCCGGTAAATTTGAAGAAGTAAAAGCTTTTTTTGAACAATATGAACCTACTATTTTGGTCAAACAGTTCCCCGTGGATATAGAAGAAATTCAATCATTAGATCAAAAGAAGATTGCTATCGATAAGGCCAAAAAAGCCTGGGCTTTATTACAAAAGCCGTTATTGATCGATGACAGCGGTATCTATTTTGAAGGATATAATCAATTCCCAGGAACGTTTTCGAAATATATTTTTCAAGCATTAGGTTTCGATGGAATTTTTAAGCTGGTCAATGAAAACGCTAAAGCAGCCTTTATATTACAGATGGTTTATATCGATGGCGAACGATTAGAAACGTTTGAAGGGCATTGCGCTGGGACAATAGTAAAGCCAGTGGAGGTAGCAACGCATCCACAATTACCATTAACCGCTATTTTTAAACCTGAAGGCACAGATAAAACTTATGCGGAATTGCGTTATACGAAAGAGTTTGTGCGGTTCGCTTTTCGTCAGCATGCATTAAAAAATTTTTTAGCGTGGTATAAAGAAAAAATCATTAGTTTGTAAAAAATTAAGTATCGTAGCTAAACAATTAGCATCTTCGCTGTCAAACCATTGTAAATTTTCCCAGCTACGTAACCAAGTCATTTGCCGCTTCGCTAATTGGCGCGTGGCAATAATGGCACGCTCTCGCATTTCGTCGAAATTAATTTTATTGGCTAAATAATCCCAAGCTTGTCGATAACCCACCGCACGAATAGCAGATAATTCCGCCTGTAAATCGCCTCGTTGATATAATTTTTCAACTTCGGCTATAAAACCTTGCTGCAACATATGATCAAATCGCTTTGCTATTCGCGCATGTAATAAAGGGCGATCGGCAGGTGCAAGTGCAATATTAATAATAGGATAAGGCAATTTTTGTTTGGCTTCTGCTGCTAAAAACGACGTTAAATTTTTACCAGAAATTTCATAAATTTCGAGGGCTCGTTGTAAGCGTTGTGGATCATTGGGATGAATACGTTCGGCCGCAATCGGATCAATTTTTTGTAAGCGTTCATGCAATTTTAGCCAGCCTATGGCTTGGGCCTCCCAATTAATCCGCTCACGAATTTCACTATTAGCACGAGGTAAATTAGCCAGGCCATTTTGTAGCGCATTAAAATACAACATGGTACCGCCCACTAATAAGGGAATCCGCTTATGCTGCAAAATAATCTCTATTTCACGTAAAGCATCTTCACGAAATTGCCCGGCAGAATAATTTTCCACTGGATCACAAATATCCAATAAATGATGCGGCGCAATGGCAAGGATGTCTTTAGTAGGTTTAGCCGTTCCTATGTCCATGCCACGATAAACCATTGCTGAGTCAACGCTAATAATTTCAAATGGCAATTGCTGAACCAGGTTAACAGCGATATCAGTTTTACCTGAAGCAGTCGGCCCCATCAAACAAATAATAGGTGTTTGTTTAGTCTTCATGAAGTATAAAAACCCTATCTACCACGCAAAAATAATTTATCTAATTCATCCATACTTAATTGCAGCCAGGTAGGGCGACCATGGTTGCATTGTCCACTGTGTTTTGTATGTTCAATATCGCGCAATAAAGCATTCATTTCATGCACAGTCATGGCACGATTAGCGCGAACTGAGCTTCTACACGCTATATTTCCTAATAACTCATTAATACTATCATTTACCCGCGTGCTAATATTGTGCTCTATTAAATCAGCAATAACATCGCGTACTAATTGGCCGCAATCTAAACGGCCAAGCAGGATAGGCACTTGGCGAATTACTAACGTTGTTGGTCCTAAGCGTTCAATATGAATTCCTGTCGCTGCCAATAATTCTACTGCTTGTTCAGCAAACCCTGCTTCTTTTTCGCTGACTGCGATGGTAATAGGCACTAATAAAGGTTGGCTTTTAATCCCTTCTGCTTGTAACTCGGTTTTCATTCGTTCATAAGTAATGCGTTCATGCGCCGCATGAATATCCACCATAATGAGACCTTGCTCATTTTGTGCAAGGATATAGACACCATGCAATTGAGCGAGCGCAAAACCTAATGGAGGAATAGTGGAATCTATTTTATCAAGTTCTTCAACAGGCAACGGTACTTGCGGTGCAAGCGAAGCAAATAATAAATTATTTTGCGCTTCAATGGATGGCGTAAGAGAAGGCATTTCATGTAAAGCTTTATAAACAGTAATCTCTT
>CAIUAS010000344.1 GCA_903897205.1 uncultured Gammaproteobacteria bacterium | reverse complement strand
TCTGTGGTAAATCGACCTTATTAGCGTCCTTGCTTCGCCATCGCATCGAAGCCCAGGCGGAACATATGATTACGGCAGAAGCGCCCATTGAATATGTTTATGATGATATTGAAACCTTAAGTTGCATTACCGCACAAGAAATTGGCCGTGGCGGCGATCACAAATCATTTAGTGATGCGTTAGTGGCCGCCCTTCGTAAAGACCCTGATGTTATTTTAGTAGGCGAAGCGCGTGATAAAGAAACGATTGAAGCCGCTTTACACGGCGCGCAGACAGGCCATGTTTTATTTACAACTTGTCATACCAATGGCGTAGCTAATACGATTAATCGTTTATTAAAAGCGTTTCCCGAAGGGGATCGCGCGGCCATTCAAATGGATATTGTCGATGCGCTATCACTCATCGTTTATCAAACCTTAGTCCCTTCAACCGACGGCAAGCGAATTGCCCTGCGTGAATATTTAATCTTTGATGGGGAAATAAAAGATCGCTTACGTGAGTGTGAAACCCATAAGATCTTTTCGGAATGCTATGCCGCGTTGATTGAATACGGACAATCTTTATTAAAAGACGCGGAAATAAAACTTAAGCAAGGTTTGATTAGTGATATTACTTACCGGCGTATCCAAAAAGAATTTGAATCCGATATTGCTAAACATAAAATATTAACAGAGGAAATAGCCTAATGCAGGTGCCTACTTCTGAAAAATGGCGGGATGCTAATAAGCGTGTCAAAACGATTTTTGGGTTAAATCCATCGTTATTATTAATATTTTTAATAACGATTTTTTATTTTCGTATCTGGACAGTCATCTTATGTGTTTTACTCGCGCTTTTTTTTGGTGTAGTGGAATACAAAGGCGTGCCAGCGCTGATGGCATTGCGTTGGTTACGTTCACAACTAACTTTTCGTCGCAAATTAATTAGACCTTGGTGGAACCAATAATATGAAAAAACTGAACTTAATTTTCTTTTTACTGTTTGTGACCAGCACTGCCATGGCAGCGGCCGATTATTCCATTGGTGATGCGGCGTTGGACAGGCATGGCAATACGGTAACCACTTGTTTAAATTCCCAAGGGTTTTACTTTGAAATTGGGCATCCCCGGACAAGTTTGCCTTATAACATCAGGGGTTTTGCGCATGATATGCCCCTTGCCCATGCCATTAGAAATTCACTTTTTCCGCATTGGCGGGTTGTGTATGGGCAAGGCGTGGATCAAAGCCAAAAAGTAACCTGGATAGCAAAAGAGAGCTGGACAAATTGGTTACAAAAATTAGCGTTTGAAAAAAATTTAGCGTTAATCGTCGATTGGAAAACCAAAACGCTTTATGTCAATAAACTGTAAAAATAACCATGAATAGAGTTAACGTCAATAATCATTTATTAGGGAATATGTTGCTGTATCCCATGCAGGGATTTTACCTACTGCATGTTCCCTTAGCACAAGAGTTCTCACGCTTTACTAAAAGCTTATTAGGTGAAAGCATTTAGTGGTAGTAGGAGAGAGCGACCTATTAGTGATTCATACGCATGAAAAATTAATTCAATTGTTAAAAGAGCATCAAGCCATGGGGACGGAAACACAGTTAGCCCGTTTAGGAATTTTAACCAATCCTTTTTTCGATGCTGCGTTAATTGAACAGATTGCCTTTACAGAATACGGTGACATGAATGAGCTTAATGAATTATTGCCAGAACAACATCCGCAGATTTATGAAATGATAACAGGGGAAAAACAATGATAAGGGGCCGTAAAGGGTTAGCAGCACTTTCAATAGCAATCACCTTATTGGGTATTTCCTTGATACCCATTAAGGCATATGGCGATGATGGTTTAATTGTGGCGGCTATCTACAAAGTATTCGATTGGATGCAGAATGCAATGATGCAAAAATTTCAGGAGATGGAGGATGCCGAAACAAATAAAATCACTGGAAAAATGTGGGATATTTTTCAACAGCAATCCCAATGGGAACGTTGGCCAGCCAGCTTAAAAGAGTTGTTAACGGAACAAATGGTGCCTTATGAAAATCAATTGAATGCAGTTTCTTATAAGAATGCGCTTAGTTACGTTAATTATACACAAGGTTCGGCAAGCGGTGTTAATGCAGCGCAATATCCAGTAAAAGCACTTAATCACTTTAACAATGATTATGATAAAGTACAGCAAATGAATCCACAGTGTAATTTAGAGGTTCCGCAAGCTGTGGGCGATACGACTAACGGCTGTACATCTGCACAGGTTTCGTATACCAATACAATGCTTAGTGGGGTCAATCCTTTACCGCAATATCCTGCTAGTACTTTAAATACAGCCGCTGGACAGCAATATACCGCAGAAGTGAAAACAAATATTACTCGGACGGATCTATCCCAGCTGGCTTTAGATCAATCAACTAATGATGGAACAAATCAATTTATTACTTATATGCAAAAATCGCTTCAACAACCTTCGATTGATCAAATCAATGCCGAATCCTCAGAGGCTATTGCACGTGATGCCTTAATACTGGAGCAAGCTCGGGCTATGCTGGAATTGAGGCAATATGAATCGACTTTAATGAACCAACGTTTATTAGCAACCTTAGTTGCACAAAATGAAGAATATCATTTGGATTATATTCGTAAATTAGCCAAAGCACAGGCACAGGCTTTACACCAATAATTTTCAATTAAAAAAGGAGTATTTCATTTATGTTAAAGAAAATGTTATTAATCGGATTACTATCTGCTGGCTTAATAAGTACGGCATTTGCCAGTGATTATATTCCTCCCGCTCATTATCAAGATCCTGCTAAAGAATTTAATTTTGTTAAGGGCGTGGTACATCGGACAAGTGCCGCATGGGCTGAATATAAGTTAGGAAAATATTATGAGACAGGTTATGGAACCAAGCAGGATAATTTACAAGCTTATGTATGGTACAAAATGGGTGTTATCGATAAATTTAAGCCAGCTATTATCGCTTTAAATAATCTTAAGGAAAAAATGACACTTGCTCAAATTAAAACAGCGGAACAACTAGCATACTCAACACAAAATCAATTAGGCATGGAAGCGATTAATGACGTTAGAAACTTTAATCATCAGCATTAAGTAAAGCGAGCCAATTTTTATGCGCGCTCTATCACTAAAATTTTGTAACAATAAAAAGGAAATCATGAATATTAATCTTATGAAAATGCCGGTTAAGAAATTCATGTTACCTATCGGCCCTTTAAATGGAATGCCGTTCGCTACCAAATTAGAAGCGTTAAAAATAGCGAGCAAAATTGCTAAATTCGTTCCGCATCCTACGGTTCAAGCAGTGGCCCATACCGTAGAATATGGAATTGAAGCAGTTGAGCATTTGAATGATCATAAACAACAGCAGGAACTGGCAGCTGTTGTGAATATGAAATCCTTTTCTCCAAAATAAGTAAACTGTATGCGTGAAACTCGTCACTCAACGCCTATTCAAACTAACGATGATCACTGGATGATGTTATCGATCATCGGCATCATTGGCCTGATTGTCTTAAGTTATGAGTTTTCTAAGCATACAGTGATTTTTTTTACATTATGGAGACAACTGTTTTTACCGATTGCGGAAGGCATTGTTTGGCTTTCTCATACCGTTATTGGTCGTTTAATTAACTTAGTATTAGGGCATAGCACTAATCAAGCAGAAAGTTTAGTTCATTTTTTAATGAATAATCAGCCTAATCAATATACAGGGTTATTTTGTAAAGCAGCCAGTCATTTTTTAGGGAAATATTTCTTACTGCTTTTCCTGCCGATAGGAGGTTATTTAACTTATAAAATATATTTACGAACGCAAGGTGAATCTGAAGCGTATATTCGATTGAAAAACGCTAAGGAATTTACGCAATATGCAAAAAATAAGGTGAAGCTTAATCATCAGCAGGAAAAGCCTGTATCAAAGGCTAAAGAAACTTTTCTGGATAGTGCGCTGTCACCTGTTCGTTTTTGTGAAAAAAATCATTTATTAATAAGAAACGAGAGTGATCAGTCGATTGTAGAAATTGACTCTGAAAAAGCGCATCTTTGTTTTGTGCGGCAATTAGGGAAAAATTTTAAGAATATGGAAATCTTGCTTAACGGTCAGTATGGTTGGGTGGTTTCTCAACTTATTCAAAGTGTTCCAGAAAAGCATCGCTTAGATGCTATTCAGTATGCGACGCAAGGGCACCGTTATGACACGACTGTTATTTTAAGTCTTTTATATGCGGCACGACGTTTTAATGCAGTGCCCTTAATCAATTTAATACCATTAAAAAATACGCACCGCGCTTTATGGTATGCCATAGCGAGCGCTGGCCGTAAAACCATATTCGTCGAAGGGGCGGGTATTATGGCCCAATATGAGCATGAGATGAGCGTTAAACAGGTAAAGCTTAAAATCAAACCACAAAACAAAGCGGTCTATTCGGCCGTTGAAGGCTTAATTGAAGCCGTTATCGAACAGCCAAATGAATTAGATCCATCGGAGCCCAAAAATTTATGGGCAAATTATGATCCTACTTTTTAATTAAGCACTACCTCTTTATGTCTACTTTAAAAGAAAAATTAAATGATTTACGTTCACCGCAGTCCACTAGCAGTTTTGAAGTGGCGCGTGAGCGTATCTTTCGACATCATTTAACGTTCAGTCAAAAATTCCACTATTTTGTATTGGAATATAGCTGGATAGTCATGGGCGTTACTTTGCTATTTGCCTTATTAGCGCCAGCCGTGGTATTGCCGCTCATGGCTATATTTATGCTATTTTATTTTTTAACCCTTACTGTAAAAAAGCAGGCCCATTGGGAGATACATCGGCCTATTTATCAAGCCGCTTCTATCACAGAAAATATTAAGCATAATTTAAAGCCTGTAGCGCCAAAAGAAACAGCCGCCGGCATTTTACACGTAGGTAATGATAAAGACCGCAACAACAAATCCTTATGGTTTAGCAGTGAGCAAATACTAACGCATATGGTTATTTTTGGGACAACGGGATCAGGTAAAACACAGTTTTTATTGGCCCTTTTATTTCAATTCGCTTTATTAGGTTCAGGGTTTATTTTGGTCGATGGTAAATCTTCTATTAACACCTGGTTTAATATCTATTCCATTCTTAAAGAGTTAGGTCTTGAGGATAATTTATTAGTCCTGAATTTCTTAACCGCAGGTAAAACAAATATTCAAGCCGGATTGAAAAACACCCATACCCTTAATCCATTCGCCCACGGTTCATCCGATTCTCTGATGGAGATGTTAAGCAATTTAATGGGCGAAGAAAAAGGTGACAACTCGATGTGGCGGGGGCGCGCAGAGGCATTAGGGCGCTGTTTACTGCGAGCCTTATGTGAGTTACGCGATCAAAAATACTTATCTTTATCGATTGATACGATTCGTGAATACATGCCCTTAAAAAAATTAATGAGTTTACATGAGCACGAAGCGCTTTCTACCTTGGCGAAAGATCGCATCAAGTTTTATCTGCATGATTTACCGGGGTGGGAATTGTCACAAACGGCCTCTGAACCCAAAATTGCGATGGACGCTTTTTTGGAAGCTAATAAGCAACATGGTTTTTTAACCATGCAGTTTACTCAAGTGTTAGAGATGTTAGCCGGTACGTATGCGCATATTACGAAAACAGATTTGGCAGAAATTGATTTTACAGATGTCATTATTAATCGTCGTATGCTCTATATCATGTTGCCTGCTTTAGAAAAATCGCAAGAATCATTAAAAAGCCTTGCTCGGGTAATCGTCAGTTCGATCCGAACCGCGTTGGCAGATTTATTAGGTGGGCAACAGTTAACGGGGTCAAAAACACTTTTATTAGATACAAAACCTTATAAATCCTCTGTCCCTTTTCCCATTTTTTTAGATGAATATGGCAGTTACGCAGTAGAAGGATTTGCTGATGTGGCAGCGCAGGCGCGTGAGCTTAATGTGATGTTATGTTTTTTAGGACAAGATTACTCTTCTTTTAAAAGAGGTTCTGAAATTGAAGCAGAACGCATTATTAGTAATACCGGCATTAAAGTATTTCTTAAAACCGAATGTAATGAAACAGCAACACTGGCTATCAAGCGTGGGGGTAAAGCGTATAGTTATGCGGCTAACCATATCGAACAGCCCAAAGAGCGCCATACAAATGCCTATAAAGATACAGGGCAAGGATCGTTACAAGAAGTTGATCGGATAATTTTTGATGAGCTGTTTTCCCAAAAAACCGGTGAATGCCATATTACTTATGGAGATAAATTATGGCGCGTGAAAAGTTTTTATGGGGACTTTAAAGCGGCGGATTATTGCCAGTTGAATGCATTTATAAAATTACGCAGACCTAGCATCGAAAATGTATGGTCGTTACAGCAAGCGACGTATTGGAAAAAAACAGTCAAACCACATGTTCATCCTGCAAAAATGCCCAATGAACTAATTGAATATATTGAACAGGAAAAGGAGAGAAGTAATCATGAAAAAAACTAACTATTTATTGATAGGCATCGTAAGCCTTTTTGGCATGAATGCTTATGCTGATATAGCGCTTGATAATAAAGCACAAGCTTTAGCCAATAGCCCCGATACAAATAGATTAACGATTAGCCCGACATTAGCAGGTAATAATTTGTTGGCGAGTCAACCGGAAATTGCTAAGCCTTCCGTCTATGGTCAAGTGGACAAGGCAGCAGAAGCAAATAATACTCCAGTTACCAAAGATATATTAATCACACCGGCCAAGAATGAACTTGGCGGCAGTGAGCATCAAAACAACGAAATAAAAAGTTATTTAGGCATTCATTACTAAATGCTATACGTTAATATTAATTTTTTTCTCAAACGACCTTAAACCTATTAGCTGTTTTTGGAGGCATTGCTTTTAGTATTTATGTCATTGCCTCAGACTGGCCTAAACAGAAACGATTGCACAAAAAGAACATTAAGCTAGCTAAACGCAGCCTCATAAAAATAAATCAAATATCAGATAGTGGCACAAAATCCTGCTTATATTTTTGGTCTGTTGCGTAATACCGATCCCTTTGTTTTTGAAGAAATATTATTATTGTCCTTCAAACAGTTGGGGTATCGAGTGCAGCACCATTATCGTTATACAGGGGATGGTGGCATGGATGGATTAGTCTATGACAATAGTGGGAAGAAATATTTATTACCAGCTAAACGCTATAAGGATGCTATTAACCCTCGCCATGTTGCTGAATTTTTAAGCTTAGGAGAAGCTGAGCAAGTTTTTGGTGAGTTTTTATCCACTCCGAGCGCACTGGAAAAAAAGCTTATTTAAACACCTCCTCGAAAGTGAAAATCATTAACGGTCAGCAGTTAATCAATTTATTAACAGGAAAAACGTTTTATGGTAATGCTAATTAATGATGTGCCGGTTGATTGCATCAATAAAGCGGCAATTGAATATCAGGTTCCGGCCGCACTGATTATCTCAGTGTTAAAAACTGAAAATGGCAGAGTAGGGCAGGCCAATAAGAATGTTAACGGTACTTTTGATTATGGTCCCATGCAGATTAATTCGATTTGGTTAGCCAAGCTTCGTGCAGCGGGATATGATGTAAATGCTATTCAATATGATCCCTGTGTCAATGTGATGGTGGGCACGTGGATTCTAAGTCAAAGTATTGCGGGTGAGAGTAATTTATGGTCGGGAGTTGGAGATTATCATTCTCATACTTATGATGAGAATATGAAATATAATAACAATGTTAAAAGCACCTATAATTTATTAATAACATATCTTGACTAGGCTAATATTTTGGTTTTTTTGGTTGATTACTGCTTCAATCGGAGATTGAAATGTCGCTAATTATGGGTAGAGTAAATAACGGTAAAGTCTATATGTTAGGAGATACGGCTTTAACTTTTCATGATCTTCGGAAGGCTAATCCATTTATTGAGGGATGCCTTAAGCAATACATAATAACAGATAAGTTGGCTATTGCTTTTGCTGGAAATACTTCAGCTTTTGAAGCTGTTTGCCCAAAATTATTTTTAGCTCTTAATGCCGATGAGATTATAAATATTGCAGTTGAGGCGCAAAAAATCGAAACGATTTTGAATTACTTATAGGGGAAGTAGGATATGAAAATATTCGTACCATAAAAGATGGATTATTAAATGAATCAACGGCGGGATAAAAAAGGTGCCCTGACGCTTCTAAATATAAACACCTATTATTTTCGCCCCCTACTATTACCTTAATGGTTATTTTTAATTTGTGCCAAGAAGTTCATTATTGTGGCGCTTAATAATTTTAACGTTGAACCAACATGAACGGACGTTTTATAAAGCCTGCGATACTTTTTAGATATCTTTTAAATCAAAGGAGCTTGATATGTTAGAATATTTAATGGAAAATCTTAATGAAAAAAATGTTAATAAAATTGCCCAGCTTTTTGAAGAAGGTAGTCTTAATTATCAACAGGTGGATTGGTTGGTAAAAAACATTAATAGTGGCTCAAACTTATTACATTGGCTTGTTGCATTAAATCATGAAAACGTAGCTTGTATATTAATTGATAGAGGTGCTTCCGTTGGTAATAGTGTAGAATATAAACGTGTTGATAATACTACGCTTTTACACATTGCCGTTCAGAAAAAAACCTATAAAGTTATTGAAAAAATAGCTCGATTAGATGAGAAACAAGTTTTTGCAGATGATGCTAATAATCAAACGCCTCTAATGTTGGCCAGCAAAGATCAAATAGCAAAAGATATTTTGAAACCATCTATTCCTAGTAATGTTAAAAATACAAAAAAACTGGATATTACTTTTTCGGGATTGATACTGAGTGATGAGAGCGATCAATATTCCAACTACAGATCTAAACAATCGGTTTCTCCTAACTATTTTGTTCCTGCTGGAGCACTTGCCAATCCCCGCAATCCTGCCTGGAAAGATGCCGCTTGTTCTCCCGCTTACAATAACTGGTTAATAGAACCTACTGCACAATTGCAATGGAAGGACATTTCTACTATTAAAACACTCAAACAAAATGTAGCAAATGAACGTTGGGGCAGTGGCTTTATGATTTCTGATACGCTATTTATGACAGCGGGCCATTGTTTTGATTCCAATGATGGGATAAATAATGGCTGGAAACTCATTGATAAAAATACCGATGAAGCACTTTGCTCTAAAGAATTAGCACCCTTACTGACTGTTAATTTTAAATATCAGCTTGAGAGCTGCCCAATAACTACTACCACCACCCTTACATCCGGGACATTATCCACGATACCAGAAGAAAAAATTAACATTGTTCGTCTGGTTGAGCATCGTAACGCTGGTTTGGATTACGCGATCCTAGAACTTGAAAGATCCCCAAATTGCGGACAAGTTACTTTATCAACTGCACCAGTTAAAAAAGGAGATCAAGTAGTGGTAGCACAACATCCTGAAGGATTACCTAAGAAAATAGATGCAGGTGATGTATGTAACATAGTCGGCGATAAACTCTTTTATAAACTAGATACGAATGGGGGGTCATCTGGCTCTCCAGTAGGCTTAAGTGAAATTGAATCAGTGGTCGCCGTTCATACTACTGGATTTTCAAAAACTGATTCAGAGCAATGCAATTCAGGTGTAACAATTGCAGCTATTAAAGCTGCTTCAAAAGTGTTACGCGATTCTAGTTATGGTATTTTCTTCAAAGCTAATCAAAAAACCGAAAGCAATGAAAATAGGACTTCGCAACAAAATCACTCAATGGGATATTCGAGAAATCAAAGATTGTATTAACTTAAGATACATCCGGTAGACCTAATGAAGATGGATGCTGAGGGTTTCGTTGCATAAGCGGATGGAACTCTAAGACGTCGTGAATTCAACTCATTAATGCAACTTTTGTTTAATTTTAACCGGTGAAATTGCTTTAAAATCTTGCTGGTTTATTATAACAAGGAGTTGCAACATGGCCTATAAACAGCTTGATTTCCAAAAGCATTGCCAGATTTATGGACTGTGGCGAGCAAGGCATAATCAGATTGAAATTGCTAAAGAGATAGGCGTCCATAAGTCAACAATAAGCCGAGAGTTAAAACGCAATATTATCTTTTCGCGCCAGCGACTGATTATATTTTAAGGTAGGGTTCAGCGCCAACTTTAAATAAAAATATCACAGCATCTAATCAAACAAATGATTTCGAGATGGAGTGTTTATGGATAACAGTAAGTTCGAGTGCGAATGCCATTTGTTACAAAGTTTCAATAAGATTTTAGAAGAGCCAGTAATATATGGTAATGATCAATCTATACAAATTGATATGCCTTTGTGTCCCTATTGCTTAGGATTTACTAATGGCTGCATT
>CAIUAS010000343.1 GCA_903897205.1 uncultured Gammaproteobacteria bacterium | reverse complement strand
TTCCAATTCGGGGTTTGATCTCCCGAAAATTCAGAAACATATCTGCTTATATAAAGAGCTCCACCTAGTAATCCGGGCTTGTCCAACTACAGGATAAAATCGTGGCTCGCTACGCGATCACGATTTATCCTTAATCGTTGGGCATCAGCACACTAAAGGGGGTAATTAATGAAAAGACTTTTTGTACCTGTAGTACTAACGTCTATGCTGGCTGGCTGCGCCGTACAACCAATATCTCTAAGTGATCGAGCTTCAGAATCATATAAAGTTCCTTACCAGAAATTGATTGTCGATAACCTTTCTACTGAATCAAAAATTGGGGTAAATGATGTTATTTATGTAAATGGCTGGGCTCCTGCTCACTCTGGTTTTAAGCCACCACTTAACGAGTCATTGGTCTCGAAAATTAAGAATTCGATAGTTGCAAACGGCGAGTCTGGCCGTGTGGATGTTTCTGTATTGAGGGTTGGCTTCTTTATCGAGAAAATTGTAGCTGATGATGTCGTATTTATCAGTTTATTTATGGTAGGCAGAGATCGAGGATTTAAGTGTGACGCAGATGTCAATGTAAAAACGGATCGTGACTCTCAACGGATAACACTTACCCATGAGATACGTCGCTCATATTTTGACAATCAAGATCAAATTCGGCAGTTCATTGAAACGTGCCAGTCCGATCTTATTCGTCAGCTTGCTGACACAATCCAAAAAGCTATCTAGGGAAATATGCCCAACCCGCCGCTGAACCGGAGCGCGCAACAGCGTGACTTGCCTACGGATAAAGGTCATCAGCGCGCCCGGTTAGCTCTACGTTGGGCTCTGCCATAAAATGGCATCTCATTTCCAATTGACGTTGATTAATTGTAATCGTTCGACTACAATATTTACATGTTTTCGATAAAGCGCACAGGCGAATTTAATGAATGGCTCAGCGGTATCCGTGATGGAATGACGCAACGCCGTTTGGTGAAGCGTCTACGTAAGGTTACGCTGGGCAATCTGGGTGATGTCACACCCGTTGGAGATGGTGTATTCGAGATGCGCGAACACTTCGGGCCAGGCTGGCGTATGTACTATATACAACGTGGAACGTTGCTGATCGTGATGCTAGGCGGCGGTGACAAATCTACACAGACAGCTGATATTGCTAAGGCCGTGAAGCTTGCGGCTATGATTGAGGAGTAAATTATGACAAAGAAAATTCGTATTGCCGATTTGCCAGATTTTGACGCTGCTGAGTATTTAGATAGTGAGCAGGCGATTGCTGAGTATCTGACTGTTGTTTTGGAAGATAATGATGCATCTTTGCTGGCAGCCGCCTTGGGTGACATTGCCCGTGCACGGGGTATGAGCGAAATTGCCAAGCATTCCGGCCTGACTCGCGAAGCACTATATAAGGCACTTAGACCGAATGCGCATCCGCGCTTTGACACGATCAGCCGTGTCTGCTCTGCATTGGGTGTTCGACTGGTGGCACAAGCTGGTGTGGCTCCGTGCTCAACAGCCCAACCCTCCGCTGAACCGGAGCGCGCAACAGCGTGACTTGCCTACGGGCGTAGGTCATCAGCGCGCCCGGTTAGCTCTACGTTAGTTGCGACGCTAAGTCGTTGTATTTACTGTTGTAATTTTTTTAGGAGGATATATAACCATAGTGTAGTGTCACTTGTCTTCACACTGAGGGAGCGTCGCTGGTAACGGCGGGGTTTCGAGCACTCAGTAAAGTATTGAGGGTTGAGTCGCACAATCCGACATGCGTGGGGAATGACTGGTATGGATAATTTCATGTGAAGTCTCGTTTTACATACCGTGAAGAGCGCGGAGCTTGAGCGACCAATCGGCTCCAGAACCAAAATGGTAATGTTGGTCTGGCAGGATGTTTTCTAACGGCAAGCCTGCACACTCTAATGACCAACCGGTATAAAGAGGCATCCTAACCCGGTCTATTTGTAAATGCAGCGAAAAACGGTAAACCTGATTGTTCCTCAAGGTAGCGCAAAACATAAATCCTTGAGTATGTTGATGGTAACTGATACGGAAGGACAAGCAGGCAGAAGATGCAGGAAAAAGCGAAAGCGTTTCTGTAATGGAGACGATAGGGATTCAAGATTTGTCCCGATCCGAAAGGATGCTGACTTCCCAAGTGGGCGCAATGTCCCGCAGGTGTTACAGGACAAAGCAGATTAGGTAAACTTTAAAACTGGGCATGTTTATAATGAGTGGTGCTTTTGTACCATTAGCGGCTCTGTTGCCAAGGTGCTTCACCAAGGTAAGGTCACTGCATAATCGAATTGTTCAATTTGTTCGACGTGTGGCGTGGCGCAAGGCTTAACGCTTCTGATGGCAACTGAACAGGTGCATCCGACAGTCTCGGGTGTTTGTAATGCTTGAGCCGTATGCGGGGAAAGCTTGCAAGTACGGTTCTGAGGGGGGAAAGAGGCCGCAAGGCCTCCGACCCACCCGGTGCATTTTTAATAAGGAGGCTGAATGTCCCAAAAACAAAAACCGCAAGGTTTAGACGTTGGCTCAAATATGGGTCAAATTAGCCCCGTAAGTTACTGGTATAAGCATAGGCACTTCAAAAATGAAGATGAAGCTAGGGGTGCGTTTCGCCTCGCTTATCAGCAAGGGCTAGATGGAATGGGCAAAATTATCCAAGAGTGGATGGGGCTATCTGAAGTAGAGTTTGATGCATGGATGCGCGATAATGCGTTACCTAAATTACCTAAGAATGCCTAACCCGATGCTCAGGGTCTGCGCTGATAAAACCCAGCGCAGACCATTGTATCCATGTTAGCCGTCAATTGAAATTGAACTGTTAAAGGAAGCTGTAAATGCAAAAAATTATTTTGATTTTAATGATCTCATTCTTTTCAACCAACACTCTATCTGCTTCCGATTCAGCTCAAAGCTTCCTTGGGATAACCTTTGGAGAGCCATTGATTGTAGATAAATGCGTGGGTTATGTGAATGCAAATATCTGCACCTATAAAACTAACGCTGACACATTTATGTACGACACCTCTTGGGAAGGCAAATCAGTTAATATATTTGTTCCTGATACTACAGAGCTTGAAGGTATTCTCAAAAATGGTTCGATTGGCATCCACATACTGGATGGGGACATAGTTGAAGGCATCTCATTTGCAACTGGCGGCTATGCCGTTCAAGAAAAAGCGTTGAAACTACTAACACAAAAATACGGAAAACCAAGCTACACGAGTAAGAAAAAACTACGAAACGCTTTCAATACGAAATATCAAACACTGGATGCTGGATGGAAATTAGCTGATCTTGTAGTTAATTTCAGAGGTGTAGAGAGCGATGATTTAGAATGGGGGCGAGTAACTATCTACACAAAAGCGTTTAAAAAACAATTAGACGACAAGGAGAAATCCGAAGATTCGAAAAAACTTAAAATGTGAACATCAATGGAAGAACATCAATGGGGTCAGACTAATAATATCAATGGGGTCAGACTCGATTGATTTTGATTATATAGTTTAATAATTTTAAAATGAAAATATCGTCTAACCCAACATTCAAGCGGACGCGCAACAGCGGGATTTGTAATAGCATAAGTCCGCAGCGCGCCGCTTAATTCAACGTTGGACGAAGCCGCTATGCGGCAGAAAAAACCTTGAATTTA
>CAIUAS010000342.1 GCA_903897205.1 uncultured Gammaproteobacteria bacterium | reverse complement strand
CATCTGCCACTAAGGATCGATGTAGGCCAGGTAAAATAACGCAGTCGAACTCTAAGCCTTTTGCTTTGTGTATCGTCATTACGTCAACAGCGTTTCCTGCAACAACCGGCGCATCGGCATATAAACGGGTTAGATGTCGTGCTAATTCAGTTAAATCAGGTAAATTATTATTCTGTTGGAGACGAGTTAATAATTTAAAATAAGCGCGAACATCTTGTATATCGCTTGCTTGGTTTAAGCAGGCAGGGCCGCCTAAGGCAAACCAAGTTCGTTCTATCCATTGATCAAGTGGTAGGCGCTGGCGTTGCTGAATGCTGTGTGATAGCACATGATGCAAATGAGTTAAACGGTTACGCGCATCTGCACTGATATTTAATTCAGCTAATAATTGTAAACGTTCCCAGAGAGTAATTTGGTGATCAGCGGCCGCGATAATATATAAATCCGCTAATTTTATACCGCACCAGGGTGCACGCAACACAGCCAGCCAGGCGATGCGATCGCCTAAATGTAATAACGCTCGCGTGAGCGCAAATACATCTTGAATATGTGATCGTTCACTTAAGGTTTCAATTTCAATAGCACGATAGGATATTTCTGCGTTTTTTAACTGCGGTAGAATATGTGTTAAATGCGTGCGCGCACGTACTAAGATAGCAATTTTAGCACTTGGATTATTGGCGTAAGTATTCTGAATAAGCGCAATTATGGTTTGCGTTTCTTCGGCCGGTGTATAGACTGGATGTACATTAACCGCTTGTGCATTAGCTGGATTGACTAACTCGCGCGCGTGGATTGCTGTTGATGGTGAATAAGTGACTGCACCAATCCCTATATTTTCCTGGTGCGGCATGATTATTTGAAAGGTGTTATTTAGCCATTCAACAACGGGAGCTTGTGAGCGAAAATTTACGGTTAATGTTAAGGGCGTTAATGCAATATTACCAATGCCTTTTTCTCTTGCCTGCAAAAACAAACCTACTTCGGCTTTGCGAAAACGATAAATGGATTGCATAGGATCGCCCACTAAAAATAGGGTGCGCCCATCATCGGGTTGCCAACCAGCCGTTAGCTGTTCTAATAAGCGAAATTGTGCAATAGCGGTATCTTGAAATTCATCAACTAAAATATGGTGAATGCGATAATCCAATGCGAGCGCCAGATCACTGGGCGCTTGTGGATCGCCTAATGCGGTGATTGCACTTTGCGAAATTTCAATATAATCCACTACCCCATGTAATTGAAAAATCAATTGTAACTGCGCAACCATCACAGGTAATAAGGTTAACAAAGCGGTTAATATTTCCCATTGCTGTTCCGTGTATTGCGTAGGTGGCAGTGCTCGTAGATCTAACCAATATTGTAATAAACCTTCGTGGAGCGCCATTTGTTCAACTAATGCGAGCATGCGCTCTTTCATCTGGTTAAATAATGTTTTTTCTGTTGGCGAATTTGCAGCAGATTGTGGCGGAAAACCTTCAGCTTGCGAAAATTTTTTCCGCCATTGGCCTGATTTAGTGAGTAATAATTCACTTAAACTTAACCAGAGAGATAATTGATGCGAATGGGATTCTGGTAATTGTTTAAGTTCCCGACACTGAATAATTGCAGAAATTGAGTTAATTTGTTGAAGTTGATTAGCTGCAAAACAAGCTAATGCGGCAAATTCATTAGCGAGCGCTGCAGGAACGTTATTACTTAAATTAATTAAAGTTTCTGCAATCGCATCACTTAAACTTTTTTCAAGAATATGGCGTAATTGCTGCGTGTCATGAATGCCAGCAATATAAGGCAGCCATTGGTCGCGCCGCGCAAGCATATCACTCAGTAATTTTTCAACTTTAGTGTAATCATTATCAAGATGTAAGAGTAAAGTGGTAAGGGCTGCTGCCCAAGGCGTTTGCTCTTCAAGACTGGTTAAAATTTCTTTGGCTGCACTTTGATAAAGTTCATAGGGATTGTCTGCAATCGTGGGTTGTGCGCCTAAGCGTGATAGCACTGGCATTTGCCGAGTAATGCTTGCGCACAAAGCATCAATAGTTTGAATACGCAATCGATTGGGATTCTCTAATAATTGCCAGGCGAGTTGTTGATCGCGCTTTAAAACCGCTTGCGCCAGTTCTTTGGTTTTAGCTAAATATATCGGTGTTTGCTGGGAAGGATTTTTAACTTGTTGTAAAGCATTGATAATCCGATCACGCATTTCTCCAGCGGCTTTACGCGTAAAAGTAATAGCTAATATTTCTTCAGGCGCTTGTGATTGTGCTAATAATGCGAGATAGCGTTGGGTCAGCAATTCCGTTTTACCGGAACCCGCTGGTGCTTGTACGATAAAGGATAAGCGTGTATTAAGCGCTTGTTCGCGTATGGTTTGATCAATAGGTTGCAGCATATAGTTTAAATAATTTAATGTTGTTCCGTAATACGGCAAAGCGTTTGTAAATCACAGAGACGGCAAGTTTGCTGGCCGTTTTTTGGATTGCAGTGTGCCTTGCCTGAATAAAATTGTTCCGCTAAATCGTTTAATACTCGGCGCCATTGTGTAATTAGGGTCGGCCAATCATTACACATTAAATCGGCTGATAATTTCTCAATCGATATAATGCCTGATATACCAGCATCAGCTGAACTAAGGCCTTTAAATTGCAGTGAATGACTGCGTAATAAAGCAAAAGCAATGCCATTGATAGGTAATTTGCTGGTGCTAATATAAAGCGGTAATTGAGGATCATCAGGTCTATCACTAAACCAATAATTGATCGAAGCAAGGCTTGTTTTATAGTCAAAGATAAAGTAACTGCCATCTGCTAATTGATCGATACGATCGATGCGAATAGTTAAGGGAATATTGGCAATTTGTGTTTGATAACTTTCTTCGAGCGCATACACAGTAAATGGCGAACGTTGTTTCTCCAAGCTAAGCCATTCAGAAATTATTTTATATAAACGTTTTTTTTCAATTTGAGTAAAACGTGCTTTAAAAATATGCGGCCGTTGTTTAATAAAGTCTAACAAGGTTGTATCAATAGTTTGATGTATAAGCGTAGTTAACTCTGTCTCAGCTAGCGCAATAAGTTGTTGATGGTTTTTTAATTTACGCCAGATGATTTCAAGCGCGCGATGCAAAATAGAGCCGCGTTCTTTTGCATTCAGGCCTTCGTGTGGTGTCGTTAAAGCTTGTGCGCCTAAGCGAAATTGAGCAAATGCGCGAAAAGGGCAGGCGGCTTGAAATTTGAAAATAGCGCTTCCGCCACTAGTTTTTTCAAGGTCATTTAGCGCCGGTGCATTTTGATCTTCATAAGTTTCTAATGGGTTACTTAGTCTTATTTGCTCAACTAACGTTGCACAATCAGGTAGCTCAAAATTATTTTCTTCAAAGGGAGTTATATTTAAAATTAATGCGCTAGGACGTAAAGCGCGTTCTTTATTAAAGAGTGGATAGCTAAAAATTATTTCAGGCGCGCAATGCATTAATTGTTGAGTTATTTTTCGATAAAAAAATAATTCTTGCTCACTTGATGCATGAGGTAATTTATATTGTCGTTGTAAAGCAATAGGCAAAAAGGGATTAGGATTTACAGGGGGTGGCCAAGCATTATCATGTAACCCCATTACCCATAAATAATCGAATTGCAATCCTGCGGCTTCTAACGGCGTTAGTAAATGAATGGATGTATTTGCGGTTTGCGGTTGATAGACCGTATTACTGGCCAGCTGTTGTAAGTAGATTAATGCACTGTCTAAGGTTAGTTTATTTGAAATAATATCAAACTGAGTGAATTCAATCATTAATTCTTGCCAGCGTTCTACTAATTGAAATTCTGCGCTATTTAAAGCACGTTCGCCTGGCCAGCCTAAAGTGATTAATTGTTGATTAAATAAATTAGCCCATTGGCTAGGATATAATTTACTGGAATCCTGCGGTAAGGTTGCTAAGTAATCTGTTAATAATAGGGCTAATTGGGGGCAGT
>CAIUAS010000341.1 GCA_903897205.1 uncultured Gammaproteobacteria bacterium | reverse complement strand
TGGCAGATGATCCGCAATTATTATTATCCATGGAACGGCCTACTTTATTTGGCCATACCGATTTATTCCTTGCGCCAATTAAAGCGGCCGCAGAAGAACATGATCCTATTTATGCTTATTTGTATCATGAAGAAAAAAAACGGGCTAATAATGAGATGATCCGTTTACTTTATGTCGCCGCAACCCGTGCTAAATCTTCCCTACATTTAATCGCGGTAGTAAATACGGATGCAAGCCATCCTACGCTCATTAGCAGCCCTCCCAAAAATAGTTTACTCGCTTATTTTTGGCCGGCATTAGCCAATGATTTTTTAACTAAAATAAAAGAAAAACCCATTTTTACAGCATTAGCTACAAATCATATAAATTACACTGGTAATAAACCTAATTTTCTTTTTAAACGATTAACGAATAATTGGTTTACCTCTACATTAGCATCCGAAGCGTGTGCAACAACACCACCAACAAGTATAGCTAAACCCAGTGAACTAAATCAGCAACGCTGGATAACGCCTATATTACATGCGTTATTTAAACAGTGGAGCCAGGATGGCATTGAGAAATGGTGTAATTTAGATAATACCGCTCGAATGACTATTATTAATAAATATTTATTACAACAGGGTTTACTGCCAGCAGAAAAAATTCCTTTTATTGACACGCTAAATCAGCATATTGATCAATTGTTAATTGAACCACGTAATAAATGGTTATTTAACCAGGAGCATCGCCTTATTAATTGCCAATATGCATTAACCTTAGCAGAAAATAATCAAATTAAATCGGTGATTATTGATAAAATATTTATAGACAACGTAAATACAGGTTGGCTGGTCAATTATAAAATGTATCATGCTGAAGAAAATCATTCGGATGTATTTCTAGAACAAGAAATTCAGCAGCAATATCAAATATTACAAAGTACCGCAAAATTATTGCAAAAATCGATAGCAGCTCCTTTACGCCTTGGTGTTTATTTTCCATTGCTAGGTTGGTGGCGTGAGTGGGAGTATAATAATTAAATTACTTTTTGAAAGGTTGTCATTAAATGTCCGTTAATCTCCAAGGAAAATTAGTTGTTGCCATTTCATCCAGAGCTTTATTTGATTTAGATGAAAGCCATAGAATTTTTGAAGCTCATGGTATTGATGCTTATTTACAATATCAAATTGAGCATGAAAATGATCTGTTAGAACCAGGGGTTGCTTTTCCCCTAGTGAAAAAAATGCTGGCGCTAAAAGATCCTGAAAATACCGAATCTCTGGTGGAAGTCATTTTATTATCCCGTAATAGTGCAGATACCGGTTTACGCATTTTTAATAGCATAAAGCATTATAATTTACCGATTAACCGCGCTGCTTTTACCAATGGGGAAAGCACTTATCGATATATTAAACCATTGCACGCCCATTTATTTTTATCCGCTAATTGCCAAGATGTTACGAATGCATTACAGGCCGGTTTTGCCGCTGCAACGATTCTGCCAACCAATTTTTCTACTAATGGTTCAGAACAATTACGCATTGCTTTCGACGGCGATGCCGTTGTTTTTTCCGATGAAGCAGAGCGTATTTTTCAGCAAAACGGGCTCGATGCGTTCTTAGCTAGCGAAGCGGCTTCGGCAAGCAAGCCTTTAACAGGTGGGCCATTTAAGGGATTCTTATCTGCACTCCATAAAATCCAAACAAAATTCCCAACCGACCAATGCCCTATTCGCACTGCTTTAGTAACCGCACGTTCCGCTCCTGCACATGAGCGTGTTATCCGAACACTGCGAGGCTGGAATATTCGTATTGATGAAGCTTTATTTTTAGGCGGATTAGATAAAGGTGAATTTTTAAAAGCCTTTGGCGCCGATTTTTATTTCGATGATCAACAAGGCCATTGTGAAAGCACGCGTATGCATGTGGCCACTGGTCATGTGCCACATGGGGTGATAAATAAATAATAGCCATTATGTTGCCAAAAATTAAAATGTTAGGTTTTTCAAGAAGCCTATTAAGTAACTTTATCTGAAACCTTACACGCTGGTTTTTTCTCAGGATATAAAGTCGCCAAAGAAACCGTAAGCCCATTTTCTGTCATGATGCGTGCGTGCGTGCGCTTAAGTTGTCGTGGTTCACGTACTCCGCAAGAGTGACTAATCACCCCGACTTCATATTCCATATTTTTGGCGTAATTGGCTACCCTGACCGCTTTTAATTCGGGCACTAATCCTTGAACTAATTTTGGATTATGTGTCGTGATACCCGTTGGGCACGTATTGGTATGGCAGCGTAATGCCTGGATACAGCCTAATGCAAATGCAAATCCTCGCGCGGAAGCAACAAAATCAGCGCCCACACATAATGCCCATGCAAGATCGGCCGGCGTAACTAATTTTCCTGCCGCCACTACTTTGATACGCTCGCGCAAATCATATTCTACTAGTCTATCAACTAACACGGGTAAGCTCTCAGCGATGGGTAAGCCCATATAATCAATTAAACTCATTGGAGACGCACCAGTGCCACCTTCAGCGCCATCTAGCGTGATAAAATCAGGCGCATGTTCAATACCGCGTTGGTGAATTTCAGTAAATAATTCATCTAACCATTCGTAACTACCTAAAACAATTTTAAATCCAGTAGGTTTGCCGGTGATATTTCTCACTTTTGCAATAAAATCTAATAATTCAGCTGAATTAGCTATTTCAGGATGGCGATTAGGGCTAATAGAATCTTGATAAGCTGGAATATTACGAATAGCAGCAATTTCAGGCGTCACCTTTACCGCAGGCAAAATACCACCTTTACCCGGTTTTGCGCCCTGGCTGAGTTTAATTTCAAACATTTTAATTTGTGGGTAGCTGGCTACTTCACGTAAACGTTCTTCAGAAAGTTCCCCTTTTTCATTTAAAAAACCGTATTTAGCAGTGCCTATTTGAGCTATTAAATCACACCCACCTTCTAAGTGATAAGGTGACACACCGCCTTCACCGGTATTTAACCAACACCCCGCTAATTTAGCGCCTTCTGATAAAGCTAATACGGCATTTTTTGATAGTGCGCCATAACTCATGGCTGAGATATGAAATAAAGTTTTCGCAATATAAGGTGTTTTACAGTAAGGGCCTATCGCAACAGGACTCGTGGCCACCGCATCGCGGTTTAACATAGGAAAAGGCGCATCCACAAACAAGATAGTTCCTATGGGGCGTAGATCTCGCGTGGAGCCAAAGCCGGTAGTATTATCCATATTTTTGGCGGAACGATAAATCCAAGATCGTTGCGCGCGATT
>CAIUAS010000340.1 GCA_903897205.1 uncultured Gammaproteobacteria bacterium | reverse complement strand
TGTGATCCGAGGTTCTCGCAAACGACGTATTGCCCTAGGTTCAGGCAGCGAAGTGCAAGATGTTAATCGACTATTAAAACAATTTACTCAGATGCAAAAAATGATGAAAAAGTTTTCCAAAGCGGGAAATTTGAAAAATCTATTGCGAGGCATGGGTGGTATGGGTGGTGGCGGTTTGCCGATGATGTAGTCGAAATAAGAATTGAAAAGCCCCCTAATAGCTTATACAATGACCGCCCTACCAGCCCTGGTCGCGGGGTGGTAGTTTTTATTTTTAATTGATGAGGTATTAATTATGTCTACTATTTTTGAACTCCAAGGTGAAAGCCGAAATGAGTTTGGGAAAGGTGCGAGCCGCCGCCTACGTCGTACGGGTAATAAAATACCTGCCATCATTTACGGTGGGGGCGAACCAGCTGCTGCAGTTGCATTTGAACATTATCAGGTTACTAAAGCGCTCGAAAATGAGGCGTTTTATTCACATATTTTAACCATTGATATTGATGGTCAAAAACATAAGGCTGTATTAAAAGATTTACAACGCCATCCTTATAAACCTCGCATATTACATATGGATTTATTGCGCGTTACTGGCAAAGAAAAAATTCATATGCAAGTACCTTTACATTTCTTAGGTGAACAAGCTACGCCTGGTGTTAAAGCAGGTGGTGTTATTTCTCACTTAGTTAGTACTGTAGAAGTTCGTTGTTTACCAGACAATTTGCCAGAATATATTGAAGTTGATTTATCTAACCTTGGTTTAGATGAAGCGATTCACCTTTCTAACCTGAAGCTAGCCGACGGCATAGAATTAGTTGCCCTTGCACATAATAATGATCAAGTGGTTGCTAATATCCATCTCCCACGTGCTGCATCTGATGAAGCTGCCGCCGCTTCTGCAGCGCCAGAAGCTGCTAAAGCCGCAGCGCCTAAAGCACCCGCCGCGAAAGCGTCAGCTGCTGGTGGTAAAGGTAAGAAATAATCGATAAGACTTTTCATCATGTCAGCACAAACTGGCATGATGAAAGTTGGTAGGAAATTCCATTGGCAAACGCTATCCAATTAATTGTCGGCCTTGGCAATCCAGGTACTGAATATGCAAAAACTAGGCATAATGCAGGATTTTGGTTTGTTGAACAATTGGCGCAGCAATATCATGAAACTTTACGCGCCGAAGCCAAATTTTTTGGCTTCGGCGGTAAAGTAAATTTTTTTGGTGAAGACTGTCGTTTATTGCTACCTACGACTTATATGAACCGCAGCGGTCAAGCGGTTATTGCCTTGGCCAACTTTTATCGTATTCCTCCCGAAGCCATTTTGGTGGTACATGATGAACTTGATTTACCTGTCGGCGCTATACGACTTAAACAAGGTGGTGGTGACGGCGGCCATAACGGTTTAAAAGATATTTCAGCTAAATTAAATACTAAAATGTTTTGGCGTTTAAGAATTGGTATTAGCCACCCTGGTCAAAGGGAACGCGTGCATGATCATGTCTTAAGCCAACCTTCAAAAGATGATCTGGCTAAAATTTTAATGACAATAGAAGCGGGTTTGTCCGCTTTACCACAAATCATCGCTGGCGATACGCAAAAAGTGATGCAACAATTACACACTAATTAATTATAAACGGTATATATTATGGGTTTTAAATGTGGAATCGTGGGTTTACCAAACGTTGGCAAATCCACTTTATTTAATGTTTTAACTAAAGCAGGTATTGCAGCAGCAAACTACCCTTTTTGCACGATTGAGCCAAACGTTGGTGTTGTTCCCGTGCCAGATAAACGCCTGCAAAAATTAGCGGAGATCGTTAAGCCACAAAAAACTATTCCAACCAGTATGGAATTTGTTGATATTGCTGGATTGGTAGCGGGCGCTTCTAAAGGTGAAGGATTAGGTAATCAATTTTTAGCCCATATACGTGAAACGGATGCTATTGCTCATGTGGTTCGTTGTTTTGAAAATGACGATATTATTCACGTGGTAGGACGCGTAGATCCATTAGCCGATATTGAAATTATTAATTTAGAGCTTGCGCTTGCTGATTTAGATTCAGTTGAAAAAGCCTTATTGAAAACCAGTAAAAGTGCGAAAACGGGCGATAAAAATGCTATTCAATTAAAGCATTTATTGGAAGAAGTGAAACAACATTTGGATAATGGGCAGCTCATCCGAACTTTATTACTCAGTCAAGAGCAATTGTTATTATTGAGCCCTTTGCATTTATTAACCACTAAACCTACGCTTTATTTAGCGAATGTTGATGAACAGGGTTTTAGTAATAATCCCTATTTACAACAAGTGCAAGCTTATGCAAAACGAGAAAATGCTCAAGTAGTGACGATATGCGCCAAGCTTGAAGAAGATGTTATTGAGTTGGCCGATGAAGAAAAATTTGAATTTTTGCAGGAATTAGGTGTTGAAGAAACAGGTCTCGATCGTTTAATTCATGCTGGTTTTGATTTATTAGGATTGCAGACTTATTTTACTGCGGGTGTAAAAGAAGTACGAGCTTGGACAGTTTGCAAAGGCGCCACTGCGCCACAAGCGGCTGCTCGCATTCATACTGATTTTGAAAAAGGGTTTATTCGCGCTGAAGTAATTGCTTATGAAGATTTCATTAAATATAATGGCGAACAAGGTGCGAAAGAAGCTGGAAAATGGCGTTTAGAAGGCAAGGAGTATATTGTGCAAGATGGCGATATCATGCACTTTAGATTTAATGTTTAAGCAAAAAAACTATACGCATACTTCATTAGATATTTTTTTTCGGGCGCGCCAACTTAACCACAATAAAAATACACCGGTTAGTTTTGAAATCATCATTAAGGTGAAATCTAACGGGTGTAACAGATTAGTCATATACAGAAATAAAAAACTGTCGATGGGTGTGCTGATAATAGATGACCATAACAGCCGTTGTGATAATGGTTTTTTAGTGATGGTATAAATTAGCCAATCGATAGTTTCACCCACCGAAAATGCAAATACACTCGCAATGGCAACACTTTTGTCCGCCATAAGATAACTAAGCGCACCACCTACTAGCATGGCTAAAATCACGTAGTGCTTAATTTCTCGCTGTGCCAAATCACGCAATACATATACGCCGCCTACTAAAATATCGCCCACAGAAAAAGTAAGCTTGTTAATAACAATATTGGGTACATAAGTAAAAACAGTGTTGCAGAGTACTATAAAAACAATATAAAGCGGCGTATATAGGTAGTAGCGCATAAAATAATATTAAACTAAAAATTAGTGGAGCATTTTAACTTACTCTTGCCAATTTTGCATCTTGTAACAAGTGCTCAAAATGAGCTAGAAAAAT
Organism: uncultured Gammaproteobacteria bacterium; assembly: GCA_903897205.1. Classification (GTDB taxonomy): domain Bacteria; phylum Pseudomonadota; class Gammaproteobacteria; order CAIUAS01; family CAIUAS01; genus CAIUAS01. Next base: position 74 of record CAIUAS010000340.1, on the reverse strand, counting down.
AGCTAAATCATTATAAGGTAGTAACTGTTTACAAATAAGCTTTAAGGAAGTTAAGAAACTTGCTAATTATTCGC
>CAIUAS010000339.1 GCA_903897205.1 uncultured Gammaproteobacteria bacterium | reverse complement strand
TATTCGTTATAATTAATTTTCTGTGTGGTAGACACGTTTTACCTCATTAAAAAAGGCAGTTAATTTAGTAGGATCTTTTTTACCGGGATACAATTCTACCCCTGAGCAAACATCAATTGCATAGGGTTTTGCTTGCCTAATGGCTTGTGCCGCATTGGTTGGTGTTAATCCACCCGCTAAAATAATGGGTTTGGTTAGATTAGCAGGAATCGCTTGCCAGTTAAATGTAAGCCCTGTTCCGCCGAGTAATTGTGGGTGATAGCTATCTAACAAAACTGCGCTAGCAGTTGGATATTGATCGATAAGTTCATTTATATTGCAATCAGGTTTAATGCGAAAAGCTTTAATATAAGCTTTGCCATACTGCTTACAATCTGCCTCAGTTTCATCACCATGAAATTGCAATACCTGCAAAGGAACTTGATTTAATATAGCCGCGATATCATGTGCTGGCATATCAGCAAAAACACCGACTAATGTTATAAAAGGTGGCAATGCAGCAAGCACTTGTTTGGCGATTTCTACGGTAATAACGCGTGGACTGTTTTGAGCAAATATAAAACCCAACGCATTGGCGCCTAATTTCGCGGCTAATAGTGCATCTTCAAGCTGTGTGATACCACAAATTTTTATCAGTGGTATTAGTTTATTATTTAGTGGCATGTTTAATTTTAGTAGAGAGTAATTCGGTTACCCAAGAATTTAAGCTTTTACCATGTGCCTCTGCCATCATGGCGGCCCGAGCGTGGATTTCTGGTGGAACACGTAACATGATATTGCCTGAATAAGGTTTCTGAGGCGATCTTCCTGCTTTTTTACAAGTCTCAAGGTAATCGTCTACTGCTTCTTCAAAGGCCGTATGCAATTCAGAAACAGCGTCTCCATGGAAGCCAACTACATCATTGACTCCTGCTATATGGCCGACAAAGCAATCATCCTCATCGCTATACTCTATGCGAGCTGCATAACCTTTATAGTGCATTGTGTTCATGGTAGTACCCCCGTTTTTTCAAGAAACACTCGCGCATCGCGAACTTGATGACGCAATAATTTTCCTGCCATATTGCTTTGAGCTTTGCTATATTAGCAATAATTCTGCATCAGTAGGAATCTGATAATGTTCAGGATAATAAGCTCTCTCAAAATATAATCCTGCTGCGGGTGCAGTAATGCCTGCTTGTGTTCTATCTCTTGCTTCTAGCACCTGTTGCATCCATTCCGGCGAACATTCACCGGCGCCGATGGGTAATAAAACGCCGACAATATTTCTTACCATATGATGCAAAAAACCATTGGCTTTGATGTCAATAATAATAAATTTTTTTTCGCGCCGAATCGTTAAATAATGCAGAAGGCGCACGGGTGATTTTGCCTGGCATCCACCAGCGCGGAAAGAAGTAAAATCATGTTCGCCAATTAAATAAGCGGCTGCTGTTTGCATTTGATCTTCATTCAACGTTTTAATATACCAACCTGATTTATTAGCAAAATTAGCGGAATGCGTGCTTTGATTATAAATAATATAATGATAAGAGCGAGCGAATGCAGAAAAACGCGCATGGAAATTTTCTTCAGTGGGTTTAGCCCAATGAACACGAATACTGGCAGGTAAATAAGCATTGGTGCCTAATACCCAAGCTCGCTCTGCACGGGTAGCTGTCGTATCAAAGTGTACCACTTGCCCTAATGCATGCACGCCTCTATCAGTTCGGCCGGCGGTAACGACACTAATCGGTTCATCAGCCACTTTACTTAAAGCCGCTTCTAAATACCCTTGAATAGTGGGCAAATTATTTTCTTGCCGTTGCCAACCATGATAATTAGTTCCCTCATAAGCAATCCCAAGAACAATACGCATGCTTTTAAGAATGATCCGTGTTAGTAGTTGAAGTAGCGGTGTTGGTATTAGCTTGCTGAATTAATTTTAAACGTGCTTGTGCTAATTTTGCTGCGGAGGTATTGGGATATTTTTGTATGACTCGCTTAAATGCTATCTGCGCATGATTTAGATCGCTTTTTGCATAATACGCCAGACCTACTTGTAATAAAATGTCTGCTGTTTTTTTATTGGTGGGATCTTTTTTAAGCACGCTATGGAATTGTTCTAATGCTTTATCAGACTGTCCTTGCAATAAATAAAGCTGTCCCAACCAAAATCTTGCATCATTAGTTTGCTGGCTCGCTGGATATTGCTTAATAAATTTCTGGAATGCCGTAGTAGCTTGCGGATATTTTTTATCTTTAAGTAAATCAATAGCAGCTTGATAATTTTTTTGATCATTGTTCTTTGCAGTGGAAGCCGTTGCAGTTGTGGTTGCTTGAGCCGTTTTTTGCTCATCATTAGCACTTGATGAATGATCGCTCGTTGTGGTGGCATCACTACTGCTAGTATTATTATCGACGTTAGCTGCTGTATCGTTGTCTATTGTATCACTACTCACTTTCTTGCTTGATTTTTTAGTACTGCCACTAGAATTATTAGCTGTTTTCGCAGTGGTTTTAGTAACATTAACACTCGCTGTTTTATTGAGTGTAGTTAATCGTTGATCTAAATCTTGATATTGGCTGCCGACCTGATCTTGTAAAACTTTTATCGTGTGTTTTTGTACTTCAATTTGGCCTTGTATATCCTGAACTTGCGACTGTAATTGATTAACTTGCGATAAAACCTGGGTCAAATTAGCTACTTGTCTTTCTAAAATAGTGACTCGTTGTTTAATAGGTAATGCTGAATTCGCTGTTGCCTGAGTAGCATTATTGCTCGCGCTGCCGCCATCCGCCTGATCAGTGACAATCACTTCTCCGCTTCGATTACTATCCGAATCATACCCATTAATAATAGGGACATTAGCCGCAAAAGCCATTTGCGCAAAAATAAAACCCACAGCAAAAATAGAAAATTTAAGAACAGCGTTTATTTTAATCATTCCCAATTACCTACTCTTTAAAAAGATTCCCGCTTGCGCGGGAATGATAAAATTATTTTTTAGCTACGGTGATAGGTGTTTGATAAGTTAAATCAACACGGCGATTTTTCGACCATGCTGCTTCATCATGACCTAAGGCTACCGGTTTTTCTGCGCCATAGCTGACGGTGGTAATTTGATTTGTACTGACGCCATCTGCTTTTAATTGTTCAGCGATACTTTGTGCACGCTTATTGCCAAGCGCAATATTGTACTCACGACTACCGCGTTCATCGGTATTACCCGCGAGTAATGTTTTACCATCCGCATGCGTAGCTAAGTAATTAGCTTGCACTTTTATGGAAGGTAAATCTTCTGAATGCACATCATATTTATTGAAATCAAAATAATAACTTTGATTGCCCACTTGCATCGCTTTCGCGTTGCCCGCGCCACCAAAATTGTCGGCATCACCTACTCCGCTTGCAACCACACCACCATTAGCGCCAGCGCCGCCGGTTCCGTCAACAGCAGTACCATCTGATATATTTGCACCATTAGGATTAGTGGTAGAACAAGCAGCTACGGTGATTAAACTGGCGCTTACCAATAAAACTTGCAATAGTTTTTTCATTTAATGTCACTCCAAAGATTAATTAATAAAAGTTAATGCCTTTATGATAAAAAAGGCGACCAGGCTGGATCTTGTACGCTTCCATCTTGGGTAGATAATCGCCGTGTAATATGTCCATCGGTTGAAGCAATGCCCAATACTCCTTGATGGCCTGCATCCGATTCATATAACACAAAACGTCCATTGGGCGCAAAGCTTGGCGAGGTATCCCAGCCGTCATGCGTAATAACTTGCAAGGCGCCAGACTGTAAATCTTGTACAGCGATATTATAATTACCATTAGCGCGATGAATCATAACAATGCTTTGTCCATCCGCAGAAAAAGAGCCACGAGCGTTATAATCACCCGTAAAAGTTAAGCGTTGGACTTTGCCACTGGCTAAAGTAAGTTGGTAAATTTGCGGGCCGCCGCCTCTATCCGAAGTAAAAATAATCGATTTACCATCTGGCGCCCAATTGGGCTCGGTATCAATTGAAGTGCCAAAAGTCACTTGCTGTAAACTTTCGCTACCTAAATCCATCATATAAATTTTAGGGTTGCCATTTTTTGAAAGTACAATCGCGAGCTTACTATCATTCGGCGACCAAGCCGGCGCGCCGTTAATGCCTGGAAACGCGCTTATTGAATGACGGGCGCCTGTAATAATATTTTGGATAAAAATCTTTGGCATGACTTTTTCAAAAGAAACATAGGCAATTCGCGTGCCATCATGCGACCACGCGGGCGACATGATAGGTTGATTAGAAACTAATAAAGGCTTTGGATTATATCCATCGGCATCAGCTACATCTAAAACATAACGTGAAGGTTGGCCGCGTTGCACGAGCACATATGCTATTCGAGTAGAAAAAACACCGCGAATACCCGTTAGTTGTTGATAGATAATATCACTAATGTGATGTGCTACAGCGCGCAATTTATTATTCGCTACGCTAAAAGATTGCTGCGTTAATAGTTGGCTATTGCCACTTTCTTGGCCTTTAAAAACATCCAACAAGGCAAATTTAACCTGTGAATTACTGGCGCCCATATTAACACTACCCACGGCCACATTATCATTACCCGCTTTGCGCCAATAGTTATAATCAACTTCAGCGGCAGCATGTGGATTTTGCTGCATAGTTTGTGGATCCATCACTTTAAATTGGCCACTATTTTGTAAGTCAGCCATGATAACCCCTGCAACATTATTAGGTGCTTGTAAATCACTTTGCCCTGAGAAAGGGACTATGGCTATGGGCAATGCGCTGGAAACGCCTTGAGTTACCGTTAAATCCAGCGCTGCAAAGGCTGGTGTTTGGAAAATAGCTATCACTAAACAACTTGTTAATATACGTAAACTTAAACGCACAAATAAATCCTCCCGATAAAATGCGACTTCATTTTATTCATATATAGTCACTAGGGCAAATAAATAAACAGAAAAATTCAATCCGCTGAATTTGCTATTCCGGTTGGCTGAAAAGTCAGGTTCAACGTACGGAATTGATTAAACACCGTGCCCTCTTTAGGAACTGGAAGAGGCGAAGCTTTAAATACCGCTGCACGGGCTGAGCGATCAAAAGCGGTATCGCCGCTACTTTGGGTTATGGTTACACTTAACACCATGCCGCCTGGCGCCACTCTGACTTGCATTTTTCCTGATAACTGCTTTTGCGTACTATCGGGCACAATCCATTGTTGACCAATCGCTTGTATGATTAAAGCACTGTATTTATTCACTTCGCCTTGATCGGCAGCGCTCAGTGTCGATGATGACGTTTTAGAAGACGCGCTAGCAGAAGAGGCAGTATCCGTAGCGGCTAGCTGTTGTTGCAATAATTGTTGCGCTGCTAATTTAGCGGTTTGCATTTGTTTTTGTTTTAACTGTGTTTCTTTAGTTTGCTCAGTTTGTTGTTCTTGCTGTGCTAATGCTTGTTGAATGGCTAATTGCGCTAAATGTTTTTGTTCTTCTTTCGCTTTTTTTTGCTGTTGCTTTAAAACTGCTTCACGTTTTGCCTGCGCCTCTTCGGCTTTTTTTAATTTTACTTCATGTGCTTTTTCTACTGCCTTTGCTGCGGCGGCTTTTTGTTCTGCTAATTTTTCCTGTGCTTGCTGAGCTGCTAATTGCATTGCCTGTGCTTGCGCTTGTTTTTTTTCTTCTGCACGCTGCAAAGTGGCTTGTGTGGCCTCGGCTTTTGCAGCCTGTTGTTGGGCTATTTTTTGTTGCTCTACTTTTTCCTGCGCTATTTTTTGTAGTTGCAATGATTGCTGCGAAGCTTGCGTGGGTTGCTGAATCGGTGGCTGCGTGGGTAGTTCATGCAACGATTGCTGTTGTGCAACTTGCAATTTCGCTAACTGTTTTGGTAACTGATTTTGGCTTTGGCTTGATAATTGGCTCTGATTGACAGTCACTGCTTTGATAATATTTACTGAGTTTTGCACAACCGGATTGGGTTGAGGTGAAAATTTAAAGTGCATTATTAAAATCGCAAACAAAATAATATGTAACGCTAAAGCGAACATAAATGGCTTGCGATAACGATTGTCCTCAATATAGGTCATAAAACAAATTAGCTAAAAATAAGAAATTAATGCTGATTATTATCAGCAGGCTGCTGTGTGACTAAGCCAACGCCTGGCGCACCGGCCTGCTGTAATAGCACCATCGCTTGCATGACTTTGCCATAATCCACGTTCTGATCACCTTTTACCAACACTTGCTGTTCTGCACCTTGCTGTTGTGATTGTTGCAATTTTGCTGACACTTGCTGGACTAAATCATTGGCGTTTATCGGCTGATTTGGATTAGCGGCAAGATTTAGATAATAATTTCCCTGTGCATCCACCGACACAATAATGGGCTCTTTATTCTGCGGAATAGCCTGGGCAGATGCTTTTGGCAAATTAACTTTGACACCTTGCGACAACAAAGGCGCAGTCACCATAAAAATAACCAGCAAGACTAACATGACGTCAATATAAGGAACTACGTTGATTTCTGCCTTTGGCCGTTTACGTTCACGCCTTTTCATAATGCCCTACACCTGCATGTGCTTGTCGATATAAAATAGCTGAAAATTCTTCTTGGAAGGTATCGTAATGATTTAACAAACGTTCAACGTCATTCACAAAACGATTATAAGCAATAACCGCCGGAATAGCGGCAAATAAACCCATCGCCGTTGCCACTAAGGCTTCAGAAATCCCAGGCGCTACGGTTGCAATGGTTGCCTGTTGGGCGCCACTACTCAGCGCATGAAATGAAGTCATGATGCCCCACACTGTGCCAAATAAACCGACATAGGGACTAGTGGATCCTACCGTCGCTAAGAATGCTAAATTCTGTTCCAACTTATCCATTTCACGTGAATAAGCAATTCGCATGGTGCGTTGTGCACCTTCCATAATAATGGCTGGCGCCACGCCTTGTTTACGCAAACGAGCAAATTCATGAAATCCAGCAGCAAAAATATTTTCTAAACCTTCCGGTTCTTCTTCACGATCATTTATTTCGTTATACAGATTAGTTAAGTCCATTCCTGACCAAAATTTATCTTCAAAGTCATTAATAGCTGTACGCGTTCGCTTTAAAAAAGAACCGCGTTGAAAAATAATCGTCCAGGACATGACTGAGGCGGCTAATAATAGCAACATCACGAGTTTTACGATAAGACTCGCGTCAGTAAAATAAACAAGAATTGATTGATCAGCTGGCACGCTTTAACTCCGTTAATCTAAATTCAGGCATTGCGTTAGGTTGTAAATTACGATCAATTAATACAAGGATATTAATTGATTCGGGCAATATTATATCTTTTTTTTTCAATTTACGAATGAATTGTATAGTGGCCTCTGCTTATTTTTCCGGATCACTCAATAAATTCATGCTTGCTTGTTTTTGCGCGATTAAACGCTCAGGCATCGTCATACTAAAATGCAGATAAGCATGTCGTGTTGCTATGCGACCACGTGGGGTACGCATCATATAACCTTGTTGAATTAAATAGGGTTCGAGTACATCTTCAATCGTATCTCGTTCTTCTCCAATTGCAGCTGCTAAACTGTCTAATCCAGCAGGCCCGCCATCAAATTTATCCATGAGTGTTAATAATAGTTTTCTATCCATCATATCAAAACCCAGGGCATCTACATCTAATAAATCTAAAGCGCGATCCGCCATTGATCGACTGATCGAACCATCGCCTTTTACTTCAGCAAAATCACGGACACGCCGCAACAAACGATTAGCAATTCGAGGCGTACCACGCGAACGACGTGCTATTTCTTCGGCACCTGCCAGTTCGATTTTAAGGCCCAAAATATTTGCCGAACGCTGCACAATAGAAGTGAGATCCTGCACGTTATAAAATTCTAAGCGTTGTACGATCCCAAAGCGATCGCGCAAAGGGGAAGTTAACAAGCCTGCCCGTGTAGTGGCGCCTATTAAAGTAAATGGCGGTAAATCTAATTTAATTGAGCGTGCTGCCGGCCCCTCGCCTATCATGATATCTAATTGATAATCTTCCATAGCGGGATAAAGAATTTCTTCCACCACCGGGCTTAAGCGATGAATTTCATCGATAAAAAGCACATCTTTAGGTTCAAGGTTCGTTAATAGCGCCGCTAAATCGCCTGCGCGCTCTAATACTGGGCCCGAAGTTTGTTTTAAAGCAACGCCCATTTCATTAGCAATAATGTGCGCTAAAGTAGTTTTGCCTAATCCAGGTGGCCCAAAAATCAACACATGATCTAAGGCTTCCTGACGTTTACGCGCCGCATTAATAAAAATTTCCATTTGCTCGCACACAGCGGCTTGACCTGTGTAATCTTTTAAATGGGTAGGACGAATGGCGCGATCGATCACTTCGTCATCGCGCTTTGTAGTGGCACTAATAATACGATCGGATTCAATCATGAGTTCATATTTTTTAAAGCGTGACGAATTAATTCTTCACTGGTTAAATTTTCTTTTGCTATTTGCGCAATCGCTTTACTGGCTTCATGCGGTTTATACCCTAGCGCAATTAAAGCGCTTATCGCATCTTGCTCTACTCTTTTTGCCGTGGGTTCTTTGATGGCTAAAGCGGGCAACTCTATTAAATTATCATCCATTTGCCAATCGCTTAAGCGATCGCGCATTTCGACAATAATTCTTTCTGCCGTTTTTTTACCTATACCAGGCAAACGTTGCAATGCCGAGGCATTTTGTTCGGTGACACTACGTACAAACAGGTCTGGTTCAATGCTCGATAAAATTGCCAAGGCAACCTTAGGGCCTATCCCATTGACTTTTAATAAAGTGCGAAATAATGCGCGCTCGCGCAATTCCCAAAAAGCATAAAGCGATTGTGCATCTTCTCTGACGACAAAATGTGTGTGCAACACTATTTCGCTACCGATTTCTGGCAAGCGATAAAATGTATTCATCGATGCTTGCAATTCATACGCCAAGCCGCCGATATCTATCACTAGAGAAGGTGGTTGTTTTTCTAAAAGCATTCCTCGCAAACGCGTGATCATCGCAATCTCCCACGGCGAAAGCGGCCGCGTACTAATAATTGTTGGGCGGTTATTTTACCTACATTTTGTCTGGAATTCGCGTGGCATAAGGCAATGGCTAATCCATCGGCTGCGTCAACTTGAGGAACACCGGAAAGATTTAGAAGCACACGCACCATATGCTGAACTTGTTCTTTTTTTGCAGCACCATAGCCTACCACAGATTGTTTAACCTGACGCGCGGAATATTCAGCTACCGGAATTGCTGCATCCGCTAAAGCCACAATAGCAGCGCCGCGTGCTTGCCCTAACTTCAAAGCAGCACCGGCATTTTGATGCATAAACACCTGCTCAATGGCCGCTTCGTGTGGCGAATATGTTTTTACTATTTCCTGCAAACTCATAAATATCTGCTGCAGACGCTCTGTCATAGAGGCAGTTAATGTTAGCTTAATGCAACCGCTAGCCACATACGTATGCTGACGACCATCCGTGCGGATAATGCCATAACCTGTTAGACGTGAGCCGGGATCGATGCCGAGGATAAATGTCATTATGATTCAAGCTTAAAAATTTGGTGGTTTTAAAATTAACTAGCAACAGGGGACATTCTGCTTGCTATTGCTGCGTAGTTCAATTAGTAAAAGGATACTTATAAAGTTTATTTATCTACAATCTGATAATAAGTTTCACCTGGCTTGGTCATACCTAAATCATTACGTGCGTGTGCTTCGACAGCGGCGGTCCCGTTTTGCAGGTCATGGACTTCGTTAATTAAAATATCATTTCCTTCTGCAAGCTGTTGGTTTTCGGCAGTTTGTTTGGCAATGGCTTGCCGCAGTTGCCAAATTTCAGAAATGCCGCCATGCTCAAACCAGAGCTTGTATTGCAACCCTAAAAATAATAGGGCCAACACAATAACGATTGTTCTCATGTCGCTATCCTAATCGTTTGCAAGAAATTGAAATGCTTGGCGGCCTGCATAACTGGCTTTATCGCCCAACATTTCTTCTATGCGGAGTAATTGATTGTATTTAGCGACGCGATCAGTCCGACACAATGATCCTGTTTTAATTTGACCAACGCCAGTACCTACGCTTAAATCAGCAATCGTAGTATCTTCTGTTTCACCCGAACGATGTGAAATAATCGCCGCGTAATGCGCTTGCTTGGCCATTTCAATAGCGGCCAACGTTTCACTTAATGTGCCAATTTGATTTAATTTAATTAAAATAGCGTTAGCCACTTTTTCAGCGATGCCGCGCTCAAATATTTCAGTGTTGGTAACAAAAATATCATCACCCACTAATTGAATTTTTTTCCCTAATTGATCGGTTAATGAACCCCAACCTTGCCAATCATTTTCTGCCATACCATCTTCAATGGAAATGATAGGATAAGCATTCACCAAACCTGCTAAATATTCAATAAATTCACTGCTGCTTAATTGTTGTTTTTCAGCCGTTAAATGGTAACGTTCTTGTTTATAAAATTCAGAGCTTGCGACATCTAAGCCTAAATAAATATCTTTACCTGGTTGATAACCTGCTTGCTGAATGGCTTCGATAATAATTTCTATCGCGGCTTTATGAGAGGTTAAATTAGGAGCGAATCCGCCTTCATCACCTACGGCAGTATTTAAATTGCGCTGTTTTAATATTTTTTTTAAAGCATGAAAAACTTCGGTGCCATAACGCAATGCTTCTTTAAAGGTAGGCGCGCCTATCGGCAAAATCATAAATTCTTGAATATCTAAATTATTATCTGCATGCGCGCCACCATTAATAATATTCATCATGGGAACCGGCAAGGTAAATTGTTTATTCCCGCATAATTGGCCAAAATATTGATAAAGTGGTTCCCGCTTTTCGGCGGCGGCTGCTTTAGCGATCGCTAAAGAAACTGCTAAAATAGCATTAGCACCTAAGCGAGATTTATTGGCAGTGCCATCGAACACCAGCAACGTAGCATCTAATTTTTCCTGTTCATCAACTTGCTGGCCACGTAAACTTGGCTGAATTTCAGCATTAATGTGATTAACGGCCATTAAAACCCCTTTGCCTAAATAGCGCCGTTCATCATGATCACGTAGTTCTAATGCTTCGCGCGATCCGGTGGAAGCGCCCGATGGTGCACAGGCGCGGCCGCTTATGCCCGATTCTAAAATAACTTCTGCTTCAACGGTTGGATTACCTCGGGAATCTAAAATTTCTCTGCCAACAATTTTGCTAATAATAGACATTTAATTTAAGCTCCTGTGATACGTTTTTTTACTAAAAAATTTATGCGGTAATTTCATTTTCAATGAAACCGTGTTTTTTTACACATAAATCTAATTCTTTTAAAACCTCTAGCAATGCCGCCATTTTCCCTAACGGCCATGCATTCGGTCCGTCACTTAATGCTTTATCGGGATTAGGATGGGTTTCCATAAAAAGCCCTGAAATACCGGCAGCGATGGCTGCGCGCGCTAATACAGGGATAAATTCACGTTGACCGCCAGAACTTGCCCCCTGACCACCAGGCAATTGCACAGAATGAGTGGCATCGAAAACGACTGGCGCATTCGTTGCACGCATGATAGCCAATGAACGCATATCAGAAACCAAATTATTATATCCAAACGATGCGCCACGTTCGCAAACCATAATATGAGCATTACCTACTGCGCGCGCTTTTTCGACCACGTGCTGCATGTCCCAAGGCGCTAGAAACTGGCCTTTTTTAATATTAACTGGCAAACCCTGCGCGGCTACATTTTGAATAAAATTAGTTTGCCGGCATAAAAACGCAGGCGTTTGTAACACATCTACCACGCTGGCGACTTCATTTAATGGCGTGTCTTCATGCACATCGGTTAATACAGGCACGCCCACTGTTTTTTTTACTTTTTCTAAAATACGCAATCCTTCTTCAACACCTAGCCCACGAAAACTTTTAGTCGAAGAACGATTGGCTTTATCAAACGAGGATTTATAAATAAAAGGGATATTTAAGCGCTGGGTTATTTCTTTTAATAATCCCGCCGATTCGATCGCTAATTGTTCACTCTCAATAACACAAGGGCCTGCAATTAAAAAAAAAGGTTGATCTAATCCAATCTCAAAATCAAATAATTTCATGGGTATGCTCTTTATTTTCTAAGATAAGTTTATGCTGTTTTTTCGCGGCTTCAACAAAGGCTTTAAATAATGGATGACCATCACGCGGAGTTGAAGTAAATTCAGGATGGAATTGACAAGCAATAAACCAAGGATGATCAGCTAATTCGATCATTTCAACTAATTGGCCGTCTGCTGAACGCCCCGCAATAACCAAGCCTGCTTTTTCTAACTGATCAATAAATAGATTATTGACTTCATAGCGATGACGATGGCGCTCAGTCACTGTTTCGCTACCGTAAACCATTCTAGCTTTAGTGTTTTCTATTAAATGGCAAGGTTCGCCACCTAAGCGCATAGTGCCGCCCAAATCGGAATTATTATCACGTTTTTCAATATTGCCCTGCGCGGTTTTCCATTCTGTTACCAGTGCAATGACAGGAAATTTTGCATTAGGTTCAAATTCAGTGCTATTAGCGTTTTCTAATTTTGCCTGGTGGCGCGCAAATTCAATAACGGCAACTTGCATGCCTAAACAAATACCTAAATAAGGAATTTGTTTTTCACGCGCATATTGTGCTGCTAATATTTTTCCTTCGATACCACGTTTACCAAATCCACCTGGCACTAAAATTGCATCTGCCTGTGTTAGTAATTGCGTGCCTTGTTGTTCTAATTCTTCAGCATCAATATAGTTAACATTAACGCGCGTACTGGTGGTTATTCCTGCATGTCGCAGCGCTTCTGTCAATGATTTATAAGAATCCGCCAAGTCCATATATTTGCCTACCATGGCAATATTAATATCACTGGTTGGATGACGTTGCATAGCAACGACTTGTTGCCATTCGCTTAAATCAGCAGGTTTTGCCGTTAGATGTAATTTCTCAACCACTAATTCATCTAAACCTTGTTGATGTAAAACCATGGGCACTTCATAGATAAATTCCACATCGGGCAAAGAAAATACGCCACGCTCTTCCACATTAGTAAATAAAGCTATTTTTGAGCGCGCATTTTCAGGCAGTGGTAAATTAGAACGACAAATTAACACATCAGGTTGAATCCCAATTGAACGCAATTCTTTTGCAGAATGTTGGGTTGGTTTAGTTTTAATTTCGCCAGCTGTTGCAATATAAGGCACCAAGGTTAAATGAATAAAGAGTGTGCGCGCACTACCGTATTCCATGCGCATTTGGCGAATCGCTTCTAAAAAAGGCAGTGATTCAATATCCCCAACGGTACCGCCAATTTCAACTAATGCTACATCCGCTTTGCCAACGCCTTTATTAATTAAATGTTTAATTTCATCCGTGACATGTGGAATGACTTGCACCGTACCGCCCAAATAATCGCCCCGCCGTTCTTTACGCAAAACATTCGCATAAACCTTGCCCGTCGTAAAATTATTATTGCGCGACATTTTGGTGCGAACAAAACGTTCATAATGGCCTAAATCCAAATCGGTTTCAGCGCCATCTTCGGTCACAAAAACTTCACCGTGCTGAAATGGGCTCATTGTTCCTGGGTCGACATTTAAATAAGGATCTAATTTTAATAAAGTTACGGTTAATCCGCGCGCCTCTAAAATTGCTCCTAAAGAAGCAGAAGCGATACCTTTCCCTAAAGATGAAACCACTCCGCCTGTTACAAAAATAAACTTCGTCATGTGCTAAAACCTAATATTTGATTTTTTAAAATAGATATTCAAAGCGTTGCCTAAAAATGAAAGGCAACGAATAGACCTTGATTCAACCAGTTAATTAAATGATTAACCGCATATTGGGCTACCGCTTCCTCTGGTAGCCATTGAGTTAACCCTTCACAAATTTCAGCAAAGGGTTGATCCTCTTGTAATGATTTAATGATCCATGCTGTTTCCTGAGTTAATAAACTAGAAAATGGCATAAAATCTTTTCGCCAAACTAAACAATGATTAGCTTGGGTTAATTTTACTGCCTCTGGTAATGGCTTAGCTTGCTGTAAAGCTTGCCAAATTTCATAAGCATTAGTTTGTTGAATCATTAACTTAACCGATGGATGCATTTTTAACTGCAAATTTTCCCATTTATTTGGTGGGATTTGCGCTAGATCATTGACAGTTAAAATAGCTGCATCGGCTGAAATAAGGGTGTTATTTAATGCCCAAATAAATTCTGCTAATTCACTTAAATATAAGTATTTATTGTAAGAAGAAACGCTTTGTAAAAAAACCGGGAAGCGCAAAGCAAAATTATTAACAGTAAAATATTGGGAAGGATAAGCATTGATATATGCTAACCCTACTTCTTCAAATGCTTGTTCGCCTAACACCTGTTCTAACAGAGAGAAATCTTTTCGCAAAATATTGAGTAAGCATAAATAATAACTATCCCGATAAATAGCTAGGCGCGTATCTACGGTATCTTGTGCAGGATTAACGATATCTTTAGCGATGGCAGAATTACCCGTTAGCAAATAGGCTTGAAGATTTTCCTGCAACCGGTGTAAATTTTTTGTCATTAATTCCTCTCAGCTAAAACATACCTGGCAAATTTATTGTACTTAACCTAAAAATGAAGCGCTTTAAGTATAGGATCCGCGATATTTTTAGCGCGTTGCAATTCAGTCAACAATTCGGGAAATTCAGGTATATTATCATCTCGTTCTATCATTGTACTAACTTTACCAAAACGTTGCACAGCATCAGCATATAGTTGCCAGACTTCTTCAATAATGGCCTCATCATGAGTATCAATAATATGCCGACCAAAATGACTATGCCCTGCCAAATGAAACTGTTGGACACGATTAACAGGGATAGTTTGTAGATATTCTTGGGCATTAAACCCATGGTTATAAGCACTCACATAAATATTATTAATATCTAATAAAATTTTGCAATCAGCTTTTTCTGCCAAAGTTGCCAAAAATTCCCATTCGGTCATATGAGAATGTAAATAGGAAATATAGCTGGATACATTTTCTATTATGAGTTGACGCCCTAAAATATCTTGCACTTGTTTAATTCGATCAGCGACATACGTTAATGTGTCTTCTGTGTAGGGTAATGGCAGCAAATCATGCATATTAAAACCATTAACACCTGTCCAAGCTAAATGATCAGAAATCCACATTGGTTTAATGCGTTCAGCCAATTGTTTTACTTGATTTAGATAAGTGAGATTTAAGGGATCGGTGCCGCCAATAGAAAGCGATACGCCATGTAATACTACGGGATAATGTTCGCGAATTTGTTCAAGGCAATAAAGTGGATAGCCGCCTGGAACTAAATAATCTTCCGTGATAGCTTCAAACCAATCAACAGCAGGTTTGTTAGCAAGAATATATTGATAGTGTTCACTCCGTAGCCCAAGCCCATATCCTAAATATGTTGTTAGTTCTTCACATTTATTCATAAGACTTCTCTTTAAAATGCTACCTTATGTCTTATCGCCGCCTGTTCTGCTCCTTATCTTTAAAGAGCTAGCAAGCAAAAATGACCTCTCTAAAAGCAGTAAAGCCAGGTGCATAAACACCTAGCTTTACATAACTTAAACAATTTTCACAACAAGTTAATATTGCAATTTTACAATATCAACCCGCTACGGTAATAGTTTTTTTATAACTATTACTGAGCAGCGGTGCTGCTAGCTTCAGGAGCTGTACTGCTAGCTGCTGCGCTTGTGCTGCTGCTTGTTGCATCAGTTGCTGCAGCTTTCTTAGCAACAACGTGATGGTGATGATGTTTTTTAACAACTTTCTTACAGCTGTTGCCACCTTTGTAGTGTGGAACAACACCTGGTGTCATTGGTTGAGCAGCAACTGGAGCTGGTTGTGCTTGCGCACTGTTGTCAGCTTGAGTTGCGCAACCAACTACAAATAAAGATGCAGCTGCTGCAGCTAAAATAAGACCGGTCTTTGTCATTGTTATCTATCCTCTAGATAAAAAATGGATGGGAAATTTACTTCTGTTGCCAACAAAGCTAGCATCCACCTTCTATTTAGTACCCAATAAAAGATTAACAACATACTTTGCCGTCAGGGCAACGAAACACTATATACACTGATTACCTGAATTATTGCAAGCCCTATCCTATGAAAACAGGAGCTATTTTAGTTCGTTTGGTCATTTTTAAACCGTTTGTTGCTTAATTTTAGCATATACCACTTATATGCCTGCTTTTTTACTTAATTTGGAAGCTGCTCATACCATTCAGATAATGCTTCACTAAATACTGCCGGATTAGTTTCTTGCGGACAATGATAGGCTTCACCTAAATCAACAATAGATAAATTAGGCAAATGCTTAGCTGCCCAATCGACATTGCTCATAGGCGTAACAAATCCTGGTATAGCGTATAGCATTATTTTTGGTAACTGCGTTTTCTGCAACCAATTAGAGCAATCTGATAATAGCTCACACACATCTTGCGCACCGCCATCAATTGGTAAATCCTGAATGTATTGCCATAACAGGTTACGACTCTCAGGAGTTGGAAAAGCAGCCTTATAATAATCAAGCTCAGCGGGTTTTAGTTTACGTAAAATAATTGCAGGGAGTACTTTTTGCAGTAGGTAATTATCTTCAATAATGGCTTTATAACCATACTCAGAGTGCTTGAGTAACGCCAGCAACTCCTGTGCAGGCATGGTTAACATCTCAGCGCTAAGCACCCGAATATAAGCCTCTACAAACGCCAAGGCTTTTATATTTCCTTCATGCCTTCTTGCGTAATCAAAACCTATCAAGGAACCCCAGCCATGCAATACTAAAGTTATATTACGCAAATCTAAAGCCTGAATAAATTGCTCAATATAGCGGATATAATCGAAAATCCTATAAGCAATATCAGGTTTATCAGACTTTCCCATGCCTATTAAATCGGGCGCGATACAGCGGCCGTAATTTGACATGCCAGGAATGATATTGCGCCAAAGGTAATTAGAAGTCGCCATACCATGCAAAAATAAAATAGGATCGCCAGTGCCTTGTTCAATATAATGAATACGCGAATCATTAATATTTATGAATTTAGACTCAAAAGGAAATTCGGCTGAAATGGCTGAGTTAGACGTATTCATAGCAGGCTCCTTGCTGATAAAAGCAATTTTAAATGAAACACTTTAAAGTATATTTCTTAAATAACGTAAAACTAATAAATAAATACCAAACATAAATAAAAAACTAACAAATATGATACCTTCAGCGATATGCAATTTGTTTAACAAAACTCCTATCCCCGCCAAGATTAATGCGGTGATATACAGAATAAGAGTCACTTGCAACGTTGTAAAGCCAGCGTCCTTTAATAAATAATGCAGATGTTCCCGATCAGGGGAAAATACAGGCTGACGCTTCTGTAAGCGTCTAATAATAACACCTGTGGTATCAAATAAGGGAATCGCTAAAATCCATAACATAACCGCTGGCGCCGCTAAATAATGATGCCCTTGTGATAAATCTACTGAAAACCAAACTAACGCAAGCCCTAAAAACATGCTGCCCGCATCGCCCATAAACACTAAGGCTTGTTTACGCCAGGGAAAACGGAAGTTAAACCATAGAAATGCCAACAAACTCGCCATGATTAATAGTAAAATAACCGCATCGTTAAACACATTGCCTTGTATGGCAAGAAATAATAAAGTGGCCAATTCGATCAATGTCACGCCACCCGCCAAACCATCAACGCCATCGGTCATATTAACTGCGTTAATAACCCCAATCACGGCGATAAGTGTTACGGGTAAACTCAGCATGCCCAAATGAAGATTGCCGATAAATAAAAGATTGCCAAAGCTATGCAAGGAAATCTGCCCCCACAACACCATGATTAAACCAGCGGCTGCTTGCGCCACCAAACGCGCGCGGGCTGAAAGTTCATGGAAATCGTCTAATACACCGACAAACACCAACAAAGCGCAAGCAGCAATGAAGCTACGGTATGGAAGCAATGAGATCGAAAGTGTTAACAAGGAAAATAGAAACCCTAAAAACATAGCAATTCCACCAATCAGCGGAATATGTCCTTGATGTTGTTTGCGACCACGTGGCGCATCTACCAAGCCAATGCGTATAGCTAATGGTTGTAAAAGCCACAGACAGGCAAATGTAGCAATAAATGCGGTTGCAAGTGAGATGGTGTTTGGCATGCCTTTCCTTCTTGGGGAGATGGGGTCAACGCGGAGTGAATTATATACTTAATTTAGCAGGAGGAGAAAGAAAAGAATCTAACCTTAATAACTATGATAATTGCCTCGTCTCTGTAAACCCTACATCTCGCTTGTTTTCGGTAGGTGACCTGGGTACAATTCGACCATACTTTATTTCCCCCTCTTTTTATCAAAAACACATTTAGTCGTTGGAGTTTATTTGTTATGGTGATACCTGTCATACTTTCAGGTGGTGCAGGCTCAAGGTTATGGCCCATTTCACGAGAGGCGCATCCTAAGCCTTTCATGAAATTAGCGGATGGACAAACACTACTACAAAAAACATTCTTGCGCGCAGCACAATTAGCCGATGTCGCTGAAATCATGACGATTACTAATCGTGAATATTATTTTAAAAGCAAAGATGAATATGAACAAACCAAACTAACTAATAAAGCCATCACCACTTCGTTTTTATTAGAACCTTTTGCCCGCAACACCGCGCCAGCCATTGCTTTCGCCGCCTTAAAGGCAACGATTGCTTATAGCGATGAGGCTATTTTGCTTGTATTAGCTGCCGATCATCTGATCCAAGATTATTCTACCTTTAATAAGGCATATAGCGATGCGGTTGAACTTGCCAAAGCAGGCAAACTAGTCACTTTTGGCATTACTCCAACCTCCCCTGAAACAGGTTACGGTTACATTGAATGTGGCAAAGCCATTAATGACAAGAATGGTTATGAAGTAATTCGCTTTGCTGAAAAACCGAATGCTGAAACTGCACAGCAATACATCAGCACGGGCCGTTATTTATGGAATTCTGGCATGTTTTGTTTTAAAGCAAGTACATTACTAGAACAATTAAAAGAACACGCTCCTGAGCTCTATCAGCATGCTTTAAAATGCTGGGAAATTTCTACCGCCAAAACAAATAGCTGTAATTCTGTTATTGAACTTAACAAAGAAAGTTTTGACGCATTAGAAGACATCTCTATTGATTACGCTTTAATGGAAAAATCGAAAGATATCGCCGTAATCGCGAGTAAATTTGATTGGGATGATATCGGCTCATGGGATGCAGTTGGTCGATTAGTCGAATCCGATCAACATGGAAACTCTGTTATTGGAGAAGCCATTTTAGTTGATGTAAGCAATACCTTTATCCAAGGCGAAGATCGTATCATTGCAGCAGTGGGTGTTAGCAACTTAATTATTATTGACACCCCCGATGCATTACTAGTCGCCGATCGCAATCGTTCGCAGGATGTAAAACATGTAGTTCAGCGCTTAAAAAGCATGGCGCATGAAAGTTATAAAGTTCATCGCACCGTACAACGTCCTTGGGGCAGTTACACGGTATTAGAAGAAGGCGAAAAATTCAAAATGAAACGGATTATCGTTAAGCCACAGGCGTCCTTATCATTACAAATGCATCACCACAGAAGTGAGCACTGGGTCGTTGTGAGCGGTTCCGCCAAAGTGGTCAATGGTGATAAAGAGATTCTTCTTAATACGAATGAATCTACCTTTATACCCGCCGGTCATCGCCATCGCCTGGAAAATCCTGGTGTTATAGAATTAGTTTTAATTGAAGTACAAACGGGTGAATATCTAGGTGAAGATGATATTGTGCGTTTTGAAGATAAATATGGTCGAGCTTAGACCTTGAGCAACCGCAACGTATACATAATTTAAATATGGTAAGTTCTCGTAATTATGAATAATATCCCTACAAAAACACGCACCGCATTAGCATTTACAGATATTAAAGATGGCTTTAGCAAGTGGAACATTTGGATACTACTAAGCTGGCAAGATATCCGCATGCGCTATAGGCGCTCTACGTTAGGCCCTTTTTGGATTACCCTCAGCATGGCAATAACCATTTATACCATGGGGTTACTCTATGGCCATCTATTTAAGATGGAGCTAGCACATTACTATCCTTATCTTGCTGCAAGCATGCTTGGCTGGAGTTTAATATCTAGCTTATTAACCGATGGTTCAGGCATCTTTATTGAAAACGAGCATTTCTTAAAACAAATAAAATTGCCCTATATAACTTTTATTCTTAGAGCAACTGCACGAAATTTTATTATTTTTTTTCATAATATCTTTGTTATTATACCTATCATTATTTTCTTTCATGTTTCCGTTAATCTATTTACACTATTATTTTTAGTGGGTTTATTGGTTATTTGGATAAATGCAATTACATTTGGAACTATCCTAGCTATCCTAGGCACTCGTTTTCGTGATATTACCCAATTAATAAATAGTTTAATTCAAGTTGTATTTTTTCTCACACCCGTTATGTGGTCACCCGCTATTTTGCCGGAGAAATATCAATATTTAGTTAAGCTGAATCCTTTTGCACAATTTCTTGAATTGCTAAGAAACCCGTTATTAGGCACGCCTCCTTCTGCCTATGCGTTTGCTGTTACCTTAGCAATTACATTAGTTGGGATAGCAGGAAGCTTCTTTATTTTCGCACGCTATCGTGCACGCATCACCTATTGGATATAACAAGGTTTTATTATGGCATCTGTTACATTAGATTCAGTTACGGTAGATTTTCCTATTTACAATGTTAATTCGCGCTCATTGAAAAAGCAGTTTATCCGCTTAACAACCGGTGGTGCTTTAAATAATGATGAATCACATAAATGTGTGGTCGTAAAAGCACTTGATAATGTTTCTTTTCATTTGGAACATGGCGATCGCGTAGGGCTAATCGGCCATAATGGCGCTGGTAAAAGTACGCTGTTACGAGTATTAGCACAAATTTATGAGCCTACAGCTGGCCGTATTCATTTTGACGGTAAAGTTTCGCCTTTATTAGATGTGATGCTTGGCATAAATCAAGAATCCAGCGGCTATGAAAACATTATTTTACGCGGTTTATTATTAGGATTAACCCGCGATGAAATTATGCAAAAAACGGCTGAAATCGCTGCTTTTACTGAATTAGGCGATTACCTTTCTATGCCGGTGCGCACTTATTCTTCAGGTATGCAACTTCGGTTAGCCTTTGGCGTTGCCACGAGCATTAGCCCTGAAATTTTATTATTGGATGAAGTAGTTGGCACCGGTGATGCGGCTTTCATGGTTAAAGCGGAAAAAAGATTTAATGAACTCATTGAGCAATCCAGTGTCGTGGTACTAGCTTCGCATTCTAATGATGTTATAAAAAGAATTTGTAATAAAGCTATCTTGTTGGAGGCTGGCAAGGTGAAATATTTTGGCACAATAGAAAAAGTTTTTGCACATTACTAAAACAAGTATTCGCTTAAGCATTATAATGCCGTTTTAAAAGCATATATCCTTATGGTTACACAGCATACTCACTTAGATCATTTATTTTCACTAATTTATTAATTATTTGATAATAAGATTTAGCAACCAAATCATAGGTATAATAATTTTCAATATACCTAAGTGCATTTTCCCTTAGCTGTCTGCGTAAAGTTGGCATTCGCATTAACATGCTAATAAATGCAGTAAGCTGTGCAACTTCTGCTTTGCCATGATCGACTTTAAAACAAATATCATCTGGCACTTCTTTGAATTGGCAATAGTTGCTTATAATACAGGGTTTACCTACTCCTAATGCTTTATACAAGGGCCCGGAAGATTCACCCATGCTTGGCCCTCTTAATCCAACATAGATATCGCAGAACTTCAAATAATCTAAAAACTCAGCATCACTGACAAAGCCAGTTATAATGATAATATCCTGAGGCAAAGATAAGGTGGAACAAATATCACTTACATCATAAGTTCCTGTGTCTATTTCTCCTACTATTAATAATTTAACGGGATACCCTTGATGATATAATTTAGCAACAGCATTAAGCACCACATCAATACGTTTGTTACGATTAGCAAAACCAAAAATTCCAATAATATATTCATCTTTAATATTATGCTTATTAATAAGTAACTGTTTTACATCAAATGGCAAATCACTAGTATCTATCTCAGCGCCATGGGGCATTAAATAAACATAAGAATAATCGTTCAATCGTGCTTTGACCCAACAGTTATTGACAATAGTCGCTTTGGAACGCTTTACAATTGCTTCAGGAAGAGGATATTTCTCAATATCAATTTCAAGCGATCGCAAATCAGTATCATCATTAATATCAACTCCTATTTTATCTGCTGATGCTTTTAAAGCTTCGCGATAATAAGGCTTATTTTTTTCATCAGCAAAACTACCCTTTAAAAAATTATGTATATTAAAATCATGTAATACTATAATACCCGGGTAATCCCAAGCTAATTCATATATCTTTTTATGAAATTCTATATTATTACCTAACTGATAGATAACCGCATCGTAATCACGATGATGACATGGTAAAGCATTAATATCTTTTAACTTAACATTCAAATCGTTTATGATTGCCTTATCGGGATAATGAATATACAAAGTAATATTCGCATAATTCTGTAAATATTTTGTTACGGAATAAATGTAATCAGCAATGCCCGTTTTTTCAGGCGCCCATGGGGTGACAATAGCAATTTCATATTTATGATAAGTCAATTCATTATCCATTATACTTTCACTAAAGGCTTTATGGTACGACAAAGCCATTCTTTCCCAGCTAAAGTTTTTAGCACGCGCAATCCCTGCTTCAATTAAAGATTTTGCTTCTTTATTTTTTAATTTATAAGCGCTATATAAGCTATCAGCCATATTATTAATATCGTAAGGATCGCAATAAAAAGCTAATTCGCCACCGATTTCTGGCATGGAAGAAGTAGAAGATGACACACAGACATTACCTGTTGAAAATGCTTCTAAAAGAGGTAGGCCAAAGCCTTCATAAAGGGAAGGAAAAAAGAACAAAGCCGCATTCGCATATAATTCTTCCAGAGAACTATCAGAAATCTGGCCAAACAAATTAACACGCTGTCTTATATTGAATTTCTCAGCCTTAGCATAAAATTCAGCGGCATCTTTCTCATTATATGCGCAAACCACGTATAACTGTAAATCATCCTCAACATCTTTTTTAGTAAATTTTGCAAATGCCTCTAATGCACCTTCCATGTTTTTACGGGGATCAAATCCGCCAACAAATAAAACATAAGGTTTCCCAGCATATGGAAATTTAACTAGCCTTGGATTGAATTGTGCTTGCTCAACACCAGGATAAACAACCTGACATTTAGCCGCTATATTTGGATAAACGGCTGCGTAATCATTAATAGAATATTGTGAAATACTTAAAATTTGACTCGTACTATGCGCTATGTCTTTTAT
>CAIUAS010000338.1 GCA_903897205.1 uncultured Gammaproteobacteria bacterium | reverse complement strand
TACATGGATGTTTCGTAACTATATTAGTAGGCTCAATGCTGATTGCGCTGATTCATGGCCGTATTCATGGAGCGGTTAGTCCTGGTGATTTTGCGCTTGTGCTGACCCTGTCCATTTCATTCATTATGAGCTTAGAAGATATTAGGCAACGAATGTTAGAGTTTACTAAAGTAGTAGGTAACTGTAATCAAGCCCTAAGTTTTATACAAATATCACATGAAATTACTGATGCTCCTAACGCATTGCCTATTAGTATTAAAAAAGGTGAAATTAAATTTGAAAATGTATCCTTTAAATATGAAAATAATATTAGCAGCTTGTTTGACAAACTTAACATCACCATCAATCCTGGAGAAAAAGTAGGATTGGTAGGTTACTCAGGCGGTGGTAAATCTACTTTTATCAAATTAATTTTACGCTTAATCGATACCCAATCTGGCCGTGTATTAATTGACAATCAGGATACCAAACAAGTTACCAAACATTCTCTCAGAAAACAGGTTGGCACGATTCCTCAAGAACCCGATTTATTTCATCGAACAATCATGGAAAATATTCGCTTTGCCAAACCGGACGCAAGCGATGAAGAGGTCATTGAAGCTGCAAAAAAAGCAAGGTGTCATGAATTTATTGCTGAATTACCAAATAATTATCGATCTTTAGTTGGCGAACGTGGCATAAAATTATCCGGCGGACAAAAGCAACGAATAGCTATAGCAAGAGCATTTCTAAAAAACGCTCCCATTCTTTTACTAGATGAAGCCACTTCATCGCTAGATTCTATTACTGAGCGCTATATTCAAGAAAGCCTACAGGAGGTGATGGCAAACAAAACAACTATTGTCATTGCTCACCGATTATCAACCTTAAAAGACATGGACAGAATATTGGTTTTTGTCAGCGGCCAAATAGTAGAAGATGGCGATTTAAACGCTTTGTTAGAGAATAAAGAAACCCATTTCTATAAACTCTGGCAGATGCAAACAGAAGGTTTTATTCCATCCATCGCAGCATGATGAAATAACCGATTGTGATGAAAAATTTACTGTAACCATAGAGGATTTTACGCATGAAATTTACAGGAATATTTATGGAGATAAACAGTGGTTTTTATGCACAAATACTTCTCGCTGCCAACAAGTAAGCGGCAGTACCATCAATTTCTATTTTAGTATTGGCAGCTACCTCTTCCTGTGATTTTGTACCCAAATTGTAGTTGCCATTATTACCATCGCCGGAAGAGGAAGTAATATGATAGAGATCAACATTGGTATTAACTAATCCGATTGGCACGTCATTTAAAGTAAACAGTCCGTTTGAATGACTTGCCAGAAATACCCTGGCAGGATTTTGATAAACAGCCTGCGTGCCACCAAAGCCATTCACGACACCAAATAAAGTGCCGCCGTTTAAGCCACCCACCGTTAAGCTTCCCACATTAACGTTCGTGTTATAAACACCATTCATGCCTATGAGTATGGCGTTAACAGCCTGTATGAATGCGTTCGAGATATTGTTAGAAGCATATAAAGTCACATTGCCGCCTGCAAAAATGGAACCCAGTATTTGCGCGGTTGAGACATAGACATTTTGTGCGGCATCAACATCGATATTGCCAAAATCAGTCACGCCACTGCCAGCGTATTGGGTAAAAGAAGAAACCTTAAGCGCGCTGTACTCAGTGACGTTGCTTGCATTTAATATCGTCACCGCACCCAAACGGTTAGCTTTACTACCTGCCGCGCCAACGAAGGTAATATTGCCGTTTGGCGCACTTAAGGTTAAATCGTGAGCGCCTGTTATTGTATTGTTAAAGGTAATGCTTCCATTACTGGTATCCAACATTACATTACCCCCTAACGTAACTGCACCATTGTAATTTTGATCGCCGCTTGTGTAATAATTGGCAGCATTTAATTGTGCGGCACCATTCATTGTTAATGAACCTAATCGGTTAATGCTATCACCTAATGAACTATTAACATTAATGCTGCCCAGTGAAGTTAAGGTAAGTGCGTAAGGACCGGTTATTGTGTTATTAATATTGATACTACTATTATTTGCATTAAACACCGTATCACCCAATAAAGTAACCGGCGCGTTAAAATCAAAACCATTAGCACTATATTGCCCACTGATTCCAACGGCGGCAGAATTACTAAAGCTATTTAAATTAATGGTGCCTGACGTTGCTAAATTGACAGATCTTGTTAACGCAACATCCTGCGCATAATTACCGGCCATTAAATTAATTGTGCCACCTGCCGCCGCTAAATTATTTACAACGGCATTAATGTTTACATCAGTACTGTTAATATTAATTGTGTTGATGTTGCCTGCCAGCATATTCGCATAAATAGCGCCATTGACATCCAGGCTATTGGCCTGCGTAATATTGAGTGCGCTCAGCGCAGCGCCACTGGCGCCGACTTGTGCCAGACTGATATTGCCGTTAGTAGCTTCTAGCGTTAAATCGTGATTATTGCCATTGATGGTGTCGGCAAAACTGATATTACCATTTTGCGAAGTCAGCACAGCGTTTGAATTGAGTGTCACTACGCCATTATAAGTCTGGTCACCGCTGGTATTAACATGACTGCCATCCGAAATCGTGACAGCATCTTGAAAATTGGCATAGCCATTGCTCACCGTTAAATCACCGTCAATATTATAAGTCGTTCCTATTGGAGTAGAAAAATTATTATTGCCAGTAATCGTGATATTTTGTCCACTCACTGTATATAAAATGCCACTATCACTTAAACTTCCTTTGGCGATACTTAAACCGGTGTTAGACAGGGCATTACCCGGAAAATACGCAGTCACCCTGTTGCCGTCCAGATCAAACCCTTTTAGGTAACCATTCGTTGCGTCAGCGCTGCTCACCCCAGCAACGGACGTTGAACTAACCGCACTTCCGCTAGCACTAGGAATATAGGCCAAAAGAAAATTGCCAGCGGTAAACGTATTTGCAGGCGCCAGGTAATAATAAAATCCATTAGCGCCCGAGATAGCACTCGCCAGGCTGCTGCCATTATTGGCAATAGCCACGGTTTGTCCAGCGCTGATAGTTGTGCCCTGGTCGGAGTAAACAGTGCCGGAAATAACTTGTGGTGTTGCAGAATAAAATGCGCTGAGATAAGGATAGGAGGCTCCATTAATAATGCCCCAGGGGCTCGTGAAGTTCCAGCCGCTAAAAGTGCTTTGAGTCATCATCTGACTGGTATGCTCAGCTGTAATACCACTCAAAGTCAAACCGCCGCCAACGCCGCTGGTTGAACCAGAGGTATCTTGATCCCAATAATTATGGCTGAAAATGGTGGCATAATTAGCAAGCGAGCCATTATCAATGGCGCCAACTAATCCGCCCGTATAAACATTGCCGCCTGTGACATAACCTGAGTTGTAATTATTACTGACATCAGTACTTGAAGAAGCGACATATCCTGTTATACCACCGACACTATCGGCACCCGTAACAGCGCCGTTATTATAGCTATTTGTGATAACGGAGGATGTCTCTGTCTCACCGACAAGTCCGCCTACGATTGAAGTTCCTGTAACACTGCCTGTATTATAGGAATTTGTAATAGTTCCATAATTAACCGCGGCTATACCGCCAACCTTGTTGCCATTGTTATTAATATCTGGCGTGCTTATTACATTACCCGTGTTATAAGATTGGGTGATCAAACCATCGTTTTGCCCTGCCAGACCTCCCACAT
>CAIUAS010000337.1 GCA_903897205.1 uncultured Gammaproteobacteria bacterium | reverse complement strand
TGCCTCTTTTACATTAAAGGCATGAAATAATACGGCATTATCTCTTGGCTAGCTAAATTTTAATGAGGGAGCCCTGATAAGTGCCTTGACTTAGCCGGTAAAATTTAGTATAAATTTGCTATAGTAGTCGAATGCTATATATACAGAACCCGCCCAGTGCGGGTTTTTTGTTTTTAAGGCTTTGAAAATTTCATCATTGCCATTTGCGTCCCCAGCGAATTAACAGCGCTCGTTTTCTAGCGCTTCAATACGAATGTTTTTCTTCTTATCTCCTCTTTAAGCATTTTAATTAATACCAAAAACAGGATAGAAACATGATAATTTCCCGCTTAGGGTTATTAAGCTTAGGTTTCTTTTTAAGCATTGGTTTTGCTGTTCCTAGTGATGCCGGACAGAGTGATAGCACAACCGTAGGGCGTTATTTAACCGTACAAAATAAAGCCTCGCCCGGGCAAACCGATTTATTAAACCAGACATTTCAATTACATTTTCCTCATTCGGTAAAAACGATAAAAGAAGCTGTGAATTATTTATTACAATTTAGTGGTTATACCCTTGTCAGCGACAACCACTTACCCATGGCCGCCCGTTCATTGCTTGCCCAACCATTACCAGCAGTTGATCGCTCATTAGGGCCACTTTCGCTACGAGAGGGTTTATTGACCTTAGTTGGCCGTCCCTTTGGATTATTGTTTGATCCAGTTCATCGATTAATTTCGTTCTATTTAATGCCCACTTATAGCCCAGTCTATCAAGCTAATTCTTCTAAGCTATTTTTTAAAAATCACTAAGGATTTAGTATGGAAGTAATCAACGAATTTCAACGCAAACGCTTAAATAGAGGATTGTTTGCCTGTATCTGCTCTTTTTTTATTTTATTCGTGGTGGTGCTAGTTTTGCTATTGAGAATACCCCATCCAGAAATACAACCCCCATTAAGCAAACAACAACAGCAATTGAGCCAGCAACTCAATAGCATTGAAACCCATTTAAATAATTTATCCACGCAAATAAATAAATCAAAGACGGTGAATCCTGTAACAGTAGAAGCGCTCTCACAGCAATTAAACGCCATACAGCAGGGCTTGACGAACTTAAACCAGCAAAATAATTTTAAGAATTTACAAACCACACTGGAAAATTCTCAGCAGGCGATGGTTGAGAAATTGCAATCGCTGCAAAAAAACCTGCAACAATTAAAGCAACGGCTATCACCCCAAGTTTATTTGCCCCTTTCAACATTGCCTTTTAAAGTGATCAGTATTGATATTTGGAACGGTGAACCGGAAGCCACTATTATGATAGATGGCAATGCAACCTTGATGGCTAAAAGCGATACTTACGCTGGCTGGACATTAACCGATATTTCATTTGATCCTGCTTGTGCCATTTTCCTGAATAACCATCATCAATTGGTTAAAGTTAATTTTTAACGGAACAATGCCATGTATAAAATATGCTTGCCCTTGCTGAGTTTAATTATTGCTTGTTTTTTCATAACCGGATGTAGCACGTATACGACGCAACAAACCACGGACGCAAAAGTAAATTGTTCCAATGGCCGCGTGTTATTAACTAATTTAACGCAACCTGTTCAACAACGTCATTATCTTTTGCCTGATACGACGCCTTGCCCTAATCCTGTTTTTTATTAAACAAACTTTAATTTCAGTTTTTATATGATGAAAAAAATAACGCTTACGCTTTTATTATTATTGAGTTGTAGCAGGGTAAACTATTGCTTAGCACAAACCACTATGCCTGCACCGATTCAAACCAGCAACAGCGCCTGGTTGCCCAGCATCATGCAAACCGCACACTATCAACAACTGCCGATTGAGCAGCAGCAAGCACTGGCGGCCATTTGGCATTTAGAAGCAAAAGATTACCATCATTATCTTTGGCTGATGCAGAACACACCGAATGGTTGGTATTATGCGGATAAACACTTAGATCCCAGTTGGGTATTAGGCTTTAATGCGAAGGATGATGAAGAACGTAAAAAATTTGCTGCCGTTGCCATTCAAAATGAGCGGGCGCGTATTGAAAACGAATTAGCTTTCCAAAAAATATTTTCAAGCCTGCAAAAAGAATTATATCCCAAGGAATTTCCGGTGAATTATCAGGCGCTCGATGACAATGATAGTTTTACCAAACAAGCCAATCCTATTTTAAAAACAGATACCGCCCATGATCAAAATAAATAAATCAGTGATTGGTTTTATTTTATTGATAAATTTATTGATCGACACAACCCTAGCGTTTGCCGATGAAAATAATACCGCGCTAAATCAACAAGCGATTTTGGCATCCACAAGCCACTCAGCTAATTTATCGGTACCAACGCAAGCTTCTATTCAGCAGGCATTATTACAAGCTTCCCAGCAGGAAGGCGAGATAACGACAGCGCCTGTTGGTAATAAAACAGTTATATATCCCATTCATTCAACCAAGCTAACGCCAGGGAAAATCATTGCCCAAATGCCACTTTATTTAAACTTAAAACAACCTATCTTTTTGGTAGGCAATGATGATTTTTCTTATCAATGGTTGGCCAAAAATGCGGTGCAGTTACAAAAAATTCATGCGATCGGCTTTTTAGTTGAAGCACAAAGTGAGCAAGATTATCAACAGATTAAAAATTTAATTGGCGATATACCATTAATTCCTTTGTCCGCCGATGCTTTCGCGGTAGCTTGGCACCTGAACCATTATCCCGTGTTAATTTCATCACACGAAATTGAACAATAACCATGAAAGCGATTTATCCCATTGAAAATTTGTTACGGCCAGTCGTTGAGTGGTGGTCGGCGGCCGCCAGCAGCCTTAGCGCACTCTTATTAACGACACAACCGACATTATTTTTATTATCGCCTGACATGAATAAATGTTTAAGCATCAGTTTATTGGGTTTAGGTTTGCTACGCTTTAAACAAGGCCGCGAAATTGTTCGCTATCAACGCTATTTAAAGCAATTGCCCTTCTATGGCATTGCTTCAAAGCAAGTTCCTATTAGCCAGAAAAAATTATTTTTGGGGCGGGGCTTTCGCTGGCAGATCATCCATACTCAACGTTTATATTACTGTCAGCAGCCAAATGCCAAAAAATATCTTGCCCAAAGCAGGTTATATCGATTAGCGAGAAAAAGCGAACAGCTTGCAGAAAAACAGCCTTATTTAAAACCGTTGGCACAATGGTTGTCACATCCTGGCCGCTTAAATCCAGTACGCGAATTACCGCTTGTGGGCGGCAATCCAGCGTTACATGGCGTTGAACCCAACGAGCAAGCCGTCTGGATGAATTTATTAGAACGCGTAGGCCATACTCTGGTGTTAGGCACCACACGTGTTGGTAAAACCCGTTTATTAGAATTACTGGTCACCCAAGATATTCGCCGTCGGGATGTCGTCATTGTTTTTGATCCTAAAGGTGATGGAGATTTACTGCGCCGAATGGTGCATGAAGCCAAACTCTGTGGCCGCGAAGAAGATGTCATTATTTTTCATTTAGGTTTTCCAGAAATATCGGCACGTTATAATCCAGTGGGTAATTTTGCCCGCATTACCGAAGTGGCGAATCGTTTAGCGAATCAATTACCAGGTTCTGGTGAATCGGCCGCTTTTAAAGAATTTGGCTGGCGCTTTGTTAACATTATTGCGAAAGCATTAGTAGCGCTAGGCCGAAAACCAGATTACCAGCAAATTCAACGTTATATATTAAATATTGATTATCTGCTTTTAGATTACTGCAAATGGTGGTTGCCCCAGGTCGATGCTAATTGGGAGGCCGCTGTTACCATCATTGAGCAAGCCATTGACGAGCGGCAATTACCGATTCATTTACGCACACGTTCACGGCATTTAATTGCCATCGTGAATTATATTCAACGATCAAATTTTTATGATTCAGTGGCGGATGGTTTATGCTCCGCTTTTAATTATGATAAAACGTATTTCGATAAAATTACGGCTTCCCTGTTGCCCTTAGTTGAAAAATTAACAACCGGCCGTACTGCAGAATTAATTTCACCGAATTATTTTGATTTAAATGATAAGCGTCCCATTTTCGATTGGCTGCAAGTAATTCGCGGCAAAAAAATTGTCTATGTGGGACTCGATGCCTTGTCCGATACTATCGTTGCCGCCGCCGTGGGCAATTCCATGTTTGCTGATCTCTGCTCGGTCTCAGGGCAAATGTATAAACATGGCATTGAAGGCGGTTTTACCACGGCCTCAAGCAAAAAGCTTTTTCATTCCGTGTGCATACACAGTGATGAATTTAATGAACTCATCGGCGATGAATTTATTCCTTTATTAAATAAAGCAGGTGGTTCTGGCATTCAAGTCACCGCTTATACCCAAACCTGGTCAGATGTTGAAGCACGTTTAGGCAATCGTGCTAAGGCCGGACAAGTGGGCGGCAATTTTAATACGCTCATTTGTTTGCGGGTATTAGAAGAAGCGACCGCACAATTATTAACCAATAAATTACCACAAAAAATCAGCGTCCCCGTTATTCAACCCGCTTCCTCAGTGAGTGACAATTCACAAACAGGCATGACGACTGATTTTAATACGAACAACGAAGATCGGATTATCTCCATCGATATTCCCCTGCTAACGCCAGGCGATCTCATTCAATTACCTAAAGGCCAAGCATTTTGTTTATTAGAAGGCGGACAGCTTTGGAAAATCCGAATGCCATTGCCTAAAGATGACATGCAAACCATTCCTGGCTCCGTTGAGCAGATTGCTAAAAGTATGCAAAAAAATTATCGCACCAGCGCACAATGGTGGCAACAATAAGGAATAAACAAACAATATTTTATGGCGCACTCTCCTTCACCCGTTCGTAAAGAAACCGGTTTGCTGTCCCTGTGTTTTTGGGGCGTCATTAAACTTATTATTTGGACAGTAGCGGGATGGTGTTTAGCCCTCTTTATTTCCGTGGGATTATTAGTCTTTCAAGGCATACAGCCTGGCTTGATGTATCTGCATGGATTGTGGCTTAATCAAACGCAACTAATGGCCGAAATAACCCATCATAATTGGCTGTTGCAAAAACCTGCCTATGCCTCGTTCATTATTATAAAAAATTTTATTAACGCTATTTTTTATAATTCACATTTTATTGAAATACTGGTCGAAGGCAGCAATACAGCCATCAAGAACCCGATGATACAGCACTTTGCAAAAGCGGCCTGTCCGCTGGTGATAGCTTATGTACAAGCCTTAGCACTAACAACTGCTATGGTAACGCTCCGCTTTATAACCGTATTACTGTTCTTACCTGTTTATGGATTGCTGGGCTTTACCGGTTTAATCGATGGTTTGGTGCAACGAGATTTACGTCGTTTTGGTGGTGGCCGTGAAAGCGCTTTGCTTTATCATCGCGCTAAATTTTATGGGACGGCTTGTCTGCAATGGGGTTTATTTCTTTATTTAATTTTACCGTTTGCCATTCAGCCTGAGCATTTATTACTGCCCTTTGCCATTTTATTTGGTTTTGCTATTGCCGTTACCGCTAAAACCTTCAAAAAATATTTGTAAGGAATGCTGCATGGTTATTCGACCCATTTTATTGATCGCTCTGCTGAATTTATTTAGCCTAGCCCATCCTGCTTATGCCGATACCGATTTAGAAAATGCAGATTTGGCCAGGATTAAACAAGTGCTTAATTCCCTTAAGCCCCTAATGAATGAAGCGGAGCGTGAACAAAACCCAACGGCTCGGGCGCAGTTTCATTATGACTGGTTGAGAAGTGATCTTGCCAACATTCAACAAGGCATCGATGAAAAATTAAAACAAGCGCCGATTGAACCGCGCACAGTCATGCCCATTAAAGGCGATTATATTACCTATCGAAGCAAGCCGTTATGACGCCACAACAACAAGAAGCTTTTTATGCGGCGGCTGGTTTTCATCCCAGCGGTTTAAGTTTTGATCTGCGGTTATTTGTCGGTGGAATGGTATTAATTATTGCTATTTTAATTTTAGCAGGGCTTATGCACTTGCTCGATTCAACATCTCCTTACGATAAAGTGATTTTGTTTTTAAATGTTTTCGCATTAAGCGTGGTAGTCATGCTTATCTTTATTTACGTTGCTTAAAATACCGAGAAAATTTATGTTTTCTAAATTCTGTTTAGGATTAAAAAAAGCGAAGCAGTATGTTGTAGCTGCATTCATGAGTGGTTTATTAATAGCCTCACGCCTGGCGCATGCCGATGACAATCCTTTTCCTAGCATTACGGTTAATGGCGGAGACGTCGTACAAGTGGCCGGTACGCATATGGAAACGGCCATGAAATATACTACTATAGCGGTTGGCGGCATTCTCATCATGATTTGTCTGGGCGTTATTATTCACCGCTTACGCGAAGATAGCCGCGAAAAAGATCACGGTAATCTGATTATGACATTTGTATTGCTCGCCCTGGGCGTCACATTAGGTTTAGTGTTGATTGGTATCGGCTGGACGGCTTTTTCAACCACCATTCAAAGTTAATGGCCATTTATGAATGATAACCTGCCTGATTTATTAGCGCATCGCCTGAATTTTGATGCAGTTGTTTTTTGTGGTTGCACCATGAAAGAAATGCAAGCGATCGCCATTGTTTCTTTAACGCTGAGCAGTATTGTTTTAGGCGTTCTTACTAAATTATTAATTAATATGCTGCTGATTGGCGTTGGCATTGCTTTTCCAGTGGCCGTCGGCATGACATGGAGCACGGCGCACGTGTTACAAAAAATCAAACAAGGTAAACCGCCCGGTTATTTAAAACAGGTTTTTTTATTGCAGTGCGAACGCCTTGGCATAATGTCAGCTATTTATATTACCCGTAGTGGAAAATGGTCGGTTGGGAGAAAACGGTGATGCGATTTCAAAACGCCTTAGAAAATGCTCGCTTAGCCCTGCAAATTCTCGCGACCGCTTTTCTTGTTTCGATTATTATCAATATTTTATTGATTATCGGTTGGCATGGCGCGCAATCAAAAGTGAATGTCTATATTCCGCCACAAATCCCCCAAACCGGTATTACCTTACGCGCGGGTGAATATCCTAACACCACCATTTACAGTTTTACTTATTATATTTGGCAGAGCATTAATCACTGGCCGACGAATGGCGTGGATGATTACAAACAAACGATTCAACAATTTTCCGCCTATTTAACACCACGCTTTAAAAACTTTCTCATTCATGATTATAACGAGCGCTTTAATCAAGGTGAGTTACAGGAACGGATCCGTACCTTGTCTGGTTTAAATGGCGCAGTTTTCCAAAACGCAGACGTGCAAGCAGTTGGCGATGGCGTTTGGATTGTGCATTTGAAAATGCGCTTAAGCGAGCACATGAACATGAATAGTAACGAAGTGAAAGATGTGGCGATTGAATATACTTTACGGATCGTACGTTACGATGTGGATGCCAAAGCAAACCCTTGGGGATTAGCGCTGGATGGTTTCATTGCTAATCCGCAACGCATTCAAACCTATGTTTAATTAAATTTATTTGTCTAAAAAATATCATGCCTGGAAAATCTGTTAAAAAAGCTACGCTTACTATTGCCGATGCTAACGTTATTGTTAAACCAGGTGATGTCTGGCTATTAAATCAGCATCGGATAATGTGCGGTGATAGCACGGACATCATCCAGGTTAAACAGCTTATGTTAGATGAAAAGGCCGACATGGCTTTTATTGATCCGCCTTATAATGTGAATTATCAAGGTTGCAAAAAGATAAGGCAAAAAATTAAAAATGATCATTTGCAGAAAAATGAATTTATCCAATTCCTGACGCACCTCGTCAACGCCCATCAAGTGGCCTTAAAACGCGGCGGCTCACTCTATATGTGTTACAGCAACAATCATCACCGCCTGTTTCAACAAGCCTTGGAAGAAAATGATTTTGAAATCCGCACTCAAATTGTCTGGTCTAAAAATCATTTTGTGCTGAGTTTCGCGCGGTATAAATTAAAACACGAAGTTATTTTTTATTGTCATCGTAAAAAAGAAAAAGATCCCTGGTATGGCGATAACAAGCAAACGACCGTCTGGCAAATACCCAAGCCTGCCGCCAATAAATTACATCCTACTATGAAACCGATTGCCCTCATTGAAAAGGCGCTGCTCAATAGCAGTAAAAAAGAAGATATCATCATCGATTTATGTGGTGGCGCTGGCTCTACTTTAATGGCTTGTGAAAATTTAGGCCGTTACGCACGATTAATGGAAATAGAACCACACTACGTGGATGCCACTATCCAGCGCTGGCAAGCCCAGACAAAACAACACGCTGTTTTATTGTCCAAACAGTTAACCTATAACGAATTACAAACGCAACGCTCATAACGTTTTTTAATGCTCGCCTTTAATTTTTCTGGAAAAATAGTTGGTAGGTCATTTATGACAGTCATTTCATTCTGTAAAAAACACTTAAAATTAGCACCGCTATTTTTAATGGGGTTGCTGAGTATTTATAGTGATTTAAGTTTTGCTGAAACCAACACAACCTCATCTGTGCCAAACCAAGTACAACCATTGCCATTATCATCCACTGAAATTAAAAAACTCAAAAGGCTTTTTCCGATTAAAGCCAACAATAATGATGCCATGCCTGAATTTTCTAATGAGGTTCCGCATGAGCACTTCGTTTGGAAAGAAGCCCCGCTCGTGATCATTCTGCCCATCAATAAAGAAAGAATGATTAATTTTCCAGAGGCCATCGCATTTGGTTATAACAAAAATAATTTACCGGACAGTCTATTACGCGTACAAAATAATGCTGGAACGCTTTATTTATTAGCAAAAGCTCCTTTTGCTACACAGCGTGTTGCCGTCCGCCTAGCGCAAACCGGAAAGATTGTTTTATTGGATATTTCAGCGCAGAAAGCAGCGGACACTACACCGATTGATGTGATTTTGCCTGAAATCCATCCTGCTGCCGATGCGTTATCACAAGCTAAAATAACGGAAAATGATCAAAACCATAGTGAGTACATCGATAAGGCGAGCATTAATGAAATAACGCTGATGCGTTTTGCCGTACAGCAGCTTTATGCTCCGAAACGTTTATTGACACAGCCAAACGGTATTTACCGTACACCCATGCACGCCCCTAAAATCGTACCCCTGTTACGCGATGGCAGTGCGATGGCCATGCCATTGGCCTCTTGGCGTAGCGGTGATCGCACCATTACCGCGATTTTATTGCGTAATACGCTAAAGCAAGTTTTAACGTTGGATCCCAGAGTATTATGTGGCGCCTGGCAAGCGGCAACCTTTTATCCTCGTCATGTTTTGGCTCCTGCTGGAACACCCGGCGACTCTACAACGGTTTTTTTAATAGCCAATCAATCCTTCAGTAATGTACTGAAATCCTGTATGACAGGAGCTTAAATACCATGCGATCAAATCCGTTCATCAAACTATTGGCCGTACTATTTTCTAGCATTGTCATAGGCATTTTGCTTTTAGTTTATTTTACGAACCATAGCAGCCACCCTGCGGGCGCTAATAATAAAACGGCCTTTGTCAATGATAAAGCCAGCAGTGATACGCCGGTAGAAACGCTAAAAACACTGACGTCTGACATTAGTGCGGTGGAGCAACAGAACCAAAAAATTATTGATCAAAATAAACGATTGTCCGATCAAGATAAAACGACGTTGGCAAATTTTAAAAACGACATGCTGCAAGCGGTGCAAAAACAAATTGCAGATTTTAAAACAGCCGCTTCTACGCCATCGGTAACATCCAATAAAACCAGCCAACCCACACCAACTGCAATCGATAATTTATCACCTGATAATTCTGCTTCCAGCATGCCATTGGAGCAACTGACCTGGATTAATGATATGCAGAACATGACAGATAGTATGGGCTCAAACCCCGCTCATTCCGCCTCATCATCGATTGGCAACTTGTCCGGTTTACTAAATTCTGATTCATCTGAAAAAGGTCACGCAAAAGAAAACCAAAATACTCAATCGTTATTGCAAAACCTGGAAAATAAAAATAAAAATAAAAAGCCGACTGTTCCTTATTACACCATTCCAGTGAACGCTACGCTAACAGGCGCAATCGCCATGCAGCCTATTATCGGACGCATTCCGATTAGCGGCAAAGTCCCCGATCCCTACACCTTTAAAGTCATTATTGGCGCAAAAAATTTAGCGGCCAATGGGATTGATATACCCGAAGACATTCAAGGCATCGTCGCTTCCGGTGTGGCAGAAGGCGATTTATTAGGCCGCTGCGCACGGGGCGATATTAATTCAATGACGTTTATTTTTCAGGATGGCCGTATCAGCACCACCCAAGCCAAAGAGGGGCAACGGTTAGGAACCATTGCGGCGGCGAATGGCAATCCCTGTATACAAGGCAGCTTTCATACTGATGCGCCCTTGTTCTTAAGCGTGACCGCAGGACTGGCTGGATTACAAGGTTATAGTAATGCCTTATCGCAATCGCAAGTGAGCAATATGGTGACACCGGCTGGCAGCAGTTTTTCAACCTTGATTGGCAATGCCAACCGCTATGCCATGGGGCAAGGATTTTCAGCCGCTGCACAGGCCACTCAACACTGGTGGGAACAGCGCGTTGAAAATAGTTTTGATTTTGTGTATGTGCCCAATGTGGATTTAAAAACCGGTAAAAAATTAGCGCTCAATATTAATATCACGCAGGAAATTCCGATTGACTACAATCCAGAGGGGAGAAAAGTAGCTTATGATCAGCAAAACAATTTTTTTAAATCAGCGCCATTGGATTAAAGCGACACTTGTTTTTTCACCGATCATTTTTTTAACCGCTTGTACTACCAGCGGAAATGCTATTCCGCAAGGAGGCCCGACGATGGCGCAAGTTTACGAAGAAGCGATGCAGCATTCTAATGGCGAAGCTTTACAAGCAATGCGCCAGAATATTAAACCATTAGCCGGGGCCGCTTATAACGGCGCGACTAATTTATCACCTTATACTCGCACGGCCGATAATGAAATTAATAATCTTTTTCCGGTGTTGCCTAATCCGCCATTGGTGATGTACGTGTATCCGCATTTAGCAGGAATCGATGAAGCGCCGATACCGGGCTATGCCACAGCTTTTCCTCTCTATAATCAATTGCACTATGCATTGCCGGGTGAAATTTGAGAGGAGGCTGAAATT
>CAIUAS010000336.1 GCA_903897205.1 uncultured Gammaproteobacteria bacterium | reverse complement strand
TTTGATTTGATTTGATTTGATTTGATTTAGGGAACATTGTAAAACTCCTTTTTTAATAAATCTATTCATTCGCTGCGCTTTAGTCTTTAAATTAATTATTTATAACTCCCATATTGCAGTGCGATTGAATTTTACATTCTTCTTCTACAAGCTGTAGGATATCCGAGTCATTAAGATTTTCATCACTTAAATTAAGCTCAAGCAAAGTAGAATCATTTTCTTTAAGATTCTTTAACAGGATTGAGTCAATAGGCATTAATTAATTCTTGGTAGTTAAAATTAAAGTTATCTTACTTAGATTGCTAGCGCCAGTGAGCCCCTAGGAGCGAATTGAGGCAGTTTCAACTTGACTTAATTGACCAGCTATTTCTTGTGTTGCATTTACGGACAATTCTGCCTAATACCATTATAATACTAATTTTATGCAGAGTTACTTTTGATTTGATATGCTGAGGAAATGTACATGGACACCTTTACAGTAATTAAAAATCGTTGTGCTATACGCAATTTCACAAACCAAACGTTACCGGCTCAGGTTCTGCAACAGATCCTTGAAGCAGGAAGATGGTCTCCTAGCCCACTGAATTCACAACCTTGGCGGTTTATTGTTATCAAAGATAAGAATACACTCACAGAGTTAGCTGCTACAGCACGGCACGGTTCATTTTTGAATACTGCTCAAACCGCTATTGTCACTATCGTTGAAAACGATGCGAAGGTTGATCCTTGGTTAGCAGAACATCAGCAATACATTTATAGTGGGGTTTGTGCCATGCAAAATATGTGGTTGACAGCGTGGCATTTAGGGATAGGATGTTGTTGGGTGAGTATTGATGAGCAGGCTGCCAGAGAATTGCTTGCTATTCCAAAAAATTATACTCTGATTGGTAGTCTTGCATTAGGCTACCCCGTAGGAAATTCCAAACCGCATACCCAAAAAGATAGAAACCCTCTGTCAGAGATAGTGTTTTATGAACAGTTCGAGCAAACTGAATAACCTACAGATAAGAATAAAAAGGGCTGTTGAAGGAAATCGCACCCAGCAATGAACTTCGAAAATGGTTTAATCATAAACAAAATAGAGTGAATAATTTGCTATGCGTCGCTAACGCTCCGATGGGTGACTATTTTGGCTGGAACAAACTGCAACATTAAACTGGAATCACCTGCCACTTTTGACCGGAACAACATAAGTTACAAATAATTATAAATTTTACGCTCTCCAAAATTATTATAATCAATTACACAGTAGCGCTTGGGATTTAGAAAGCGCTTGGATTTGCGGTATGATTTTTTCTATTGCTGTTTTGAGCGTCATTTGATTTGAAAAAATGAGGTTGACAGCATAAGCCGCTCCACTTTTCATCTTTTTAACGCTGAGTTGTGTTTGCCCCTGATTAATCGCCTCCATCAATTTATCCACGTGCATTTCTTGCGTGAAATTCAATACCGCCCAATATTCATCATTTTCTTTAATGGCATAAAGCTGCCAACCCGTTTTTGATGTTTTGTCCCTGAACTGCGGGGCTGGTAATGCAGTGTTTATTCCCCGTAAATTTAATTCAACCGAGACCGTATCCAGGAGAGGATATAAGGCATTTCTCATCCGTTCAGGCGCCCAGGTTCTGGTGAGAGTCGTGGTGGTGGGTGGAGGGCCGCTCCAAAAAAGGGTGGACAAATAGGCGGGCTTCATTTCATGGGCCGTCAATTCAGTTTGGGCCACGGGAATGCTTGGTTGCAGGGCGGTGGCCTCAACGGTTTTTAAAGCCAGTAGCGTGCCAGCGATTAGCGGCTGGGGCAAGGAGGGTTTAGGCGGTGGGACAGCCCATTGGTTGATGGCCTGGTAAATTTTTTCTTTTTCATACGGTTTGGTAATGTAATCCTGCATGCCAACCTCATGGGCTTGCTTGATAAATTCGCTGGACGTAAAGGCCGATAAAGCAACAATAGGAGTCCGGACCACTCGATTTAATAATTGCTCTCTTTGTCGAATGGTTTTCGTGGCTTCTAGCCCTCCCATGATGGGCATTTCAATGTCCATCAAGATTAAATCAAACGAAGCCGCGGCCCATTTGTCTACCGCTTCCTGGCCATTATTAGCTACCTCGCAGGTATGGCCTGCTTGCTTTAACTGTCTGCAGAGGATCCGTTGATTGACCACATTATCTTCGACCACGAGGATGTGCTTGGCGGTTGGCAATAGGGACAGGGGCTGGCCTGTTGGCGCTGGGGGAGGAGGTACCTGCTGGGCGGGCTGTTTCTCTTCCACCGGCACGGATTCACACGTTAACTGTAGTGTGAATTGAGAACCGTGCCCTTTTTGACTGTTCACGTCTATTCGCCCCCCCATGCACTCAACGAAACGTTTGCTGATAACCAAGCCTAAACCAGAGCCTTCATATTCGGTGGAAGCCACTCGCGCAAAACGTTGAAAGACGTGGGACAGTTCTTGGGGTGTCATACCGATGCCCGTATCTTCCACCGTGAGGGTGAAGGTGGTATGGGCGGGCGTGACATCGAGCAGTTGTAGCTGAAGGGTAATATGCCCGCGTTCGGTAAATTTCAGGGCATTTGCCACGAGGTTGACGAGGGCTATTTTTAAGTAGTTGGCGTCTACTTTGACCCAGGGGTCTGACTCAGGCAGTGCCACTATGAGTGGCAGGTTTTTCAAGGCCAAGGGTGCCGCAAAGATTTGGGCGACTGCTTCAATGACGCTTTTCAAGCGAACAGGCTGCGCGGTGAGTACCAGTTTGCCAGATTCTAATTTTGATAAATCCAACACGTCATCAATAATGGTTTTTTGATGTTTAATGCATTGGGTGATTTCTTGGGTGATTTCATCGAGCTTGTAGAGGGGTTTGTTTAGCAAGGACTGGGTTTCTACGGGCAGTCCGATCATGAAGGATTTGAGAGAGGCAGCTGTTTGCTGCAAAAAATCGATGTTGCCATAGATGCCCGTCATTGGGTTACGAATTTCATGGCAAACCATATTGATAAAGTCTTCCAGGTTTTTGCGATATTTCTCCGCGTCTTCTGCGCGGCGGTGCTCTTTTTCTTCGCCCTGGATTAACGCTTGTAGCCGTTCTTCTTCTAAGTGTTTGCGCTGAGTAAGGTCCCAAATGACACCTAACATCCGCTCCGCCTCGCCCTGGTCATTACGGTAAACTTTTCCTTGCGCTAGCAGGTGATAAATATTTTTATCCGGTTTGATAATACGATATTCCAGGCTATAAGCAACGCTCTCTTCCGACGCCCGTTTCAGCGCTTGCTCTACTCTGGCCCGGTCATCGGGATGTACTAATACCAAAAAGCTTTCCAGCGTATGGGCAAACTCCTCCGGTTGCACGCCGAGCAGTCCATACATCCGTTCATCCCAGATGATTTGATTAGTTTGAATGTTCCAGCGCCAGGTGCCCACGTTGCCTGATTGCAAAGCCAGGTTAAGTTGCTCGGTGATTGACTTCGTTGATTCATAAAGGACCGCATTTTCTAATGAAATGGCCATTTGACTGGCTAACATCGTTAAGATTTGCTGGTGCTGTTCGGTAAAAGCGTGGAGCAGTAGGTTATTTCCCAGGTAAAGGATGCCTTTGAGCTGTTTTTTCTGTATCAATGGCATACAGAGTACGGATTTTGTCTGATGGCTGGTAAAATACGGATCCTGGCGAAATTGCGGATCGTGACAGGCATCGCCTAATAAAACCGGTTGCTGGGTATGTTTGACATATTCAATCAATGAACGTGATCCTTGTTCCCACTGCGAGAGCGGCAACTTTTGTAATGTTTGGATCCGTCCTTCTAGGCTGTAGTCGGCTTGCAGCCACAGGGCGTCCGCTTCTGCTACCCAAAAAGCGCCTGTTTGTGCGCCCGCATTCTCAACCATTACTTGCATCATGTTGAACAGGAGCTTGGACAATTCGATCTCACTGGCAAGGGTTTGTGAAGCCTTCAGCACACTGGTCATGTCGATTAACGCAAGACTGCTGGCTTTAATGGTCTCTTCACTGCTGATCGGGAAACTGCTGAGGTGGGAGGTAAAGGAGGCTTTTAATAAATCAGGGTATTGGCAAACTAGCATCTCTGTTTTACGTTTGGCGCCCCAGCGGGAATAGCTATTGTAGGCATCATATAAATACGCCTTGGCGCAGTGAGGCCGCTTTCTCGCTAACCAGAACTTGGCGGCCAGTTCACAGGCCAGTGCATGTTCTTGGATAAAATTTTGTTCCTGGGCCGCCTCAATGGCTTTATCGTACAGGGCTTCCGCTTCTTCCGCTTTCCCCTGAAGGCGCGCCATTTCGGCTTTTACTAACCAGTATTTATGTAAGAAATTCTCAGGGCAGTTGTCAGAAAAAATTTTTATTTGCTGCTGGTAAGTTTCCAATTGTTGCCAATACTGTGCTTGGAGATCAATAGTAACAGAAGGATAAAGGGCGGCTAAGATAAGTGCATAATAAAAATTGTGTACCGTCGCAGAAATATGAGCTGGCAGCGGCGGCACTTTTTCAAGCGTTAACATACACTGATGAGCTTGTTCTAAGCAACCGTGAACGTAATAAGCTTGTGCTTTAAAAATAAAATAATTATACAACGTATAACTATCATTTTCTTTGCGCCAACTTGTCTCATATTCCACGTCGGTTTTATTTTCATCATGAAATTTTAGGATGTTTTTCGTTTTTCCAGTCAAATTCAATACAATCATCTGGGTGGCTTTAATGACGTTCAGTACTACCTGGTTTTTTTGATTGTAACCAAGCTGTAATTGTTGATTGAGTTCACTATTAATATTGACTAGGGGTGAGCCCTTGTGAAAAGAAAACATAGCTTTAAGTGCAGAAATATAACCCAGGCATTGGAAGTCACCGGCTTCTAAAGCGTATTGTTGTCCGCGTTCAATAAAAACGTCAGCCTGTTGCATTGGTTTTGCCCAATGATGAATCTGAGTGGCATAAGAAAAATTAATTTTTCCCTGATAATCAGGACAATGAAATTTATCACTTAATTTAAGGGCGAGCAAACCAAAACTACAACCGGCTTTAATGTTTAGTTTTGCAATGAGCATCATACCATAGGCCATATAACCCATCGCGGATTGTTCTGCATTACCATATTCTAAGGTAAGATTGACTATTAATGTGATTAATACGCCAAATAAAGTCCTATTGCTAAGCAAGGCAGCTGGATATATACAATAAAGCAGGAGAAGAATTGCTTTTTTATCGGCCGCTTGCATTAAAGGCGCCTCAAAAAGAGCGTCAATGGTTCTGCCCTCTAATTTTTTTGCTATTTTTTCTAACTCGATTTTTAAAAATGAAGCTAAATCTTTGTCAACAAGATCAATTCCCAACAAGCGAAGTGCCTCATAACCTCTCTCAATCGCGTCTTGATATTGGGCTTGCATAACTTTTTGCAGAATCAGGAGCCTATAAACTTCAGCTTTTTCTAGTGTGGAGCGCAGCTGTATTAATA
Organism: uncultured Gammaproteobacteria bacterium; assembly: GCA_903897205.1. Taxonomy (GTDB): domain Bacteria; phylum Pseudomonadota; class Gammaproteobacteria; order CAIUAS01; family CAIUAS01; genus CAIUAS01. The sequence goes on along the minus strand of CAIUAS010000336.1, from coordinate 3,212 downwards.
ATAAAGTAATTAATTTGTGGGATTGCTCATAATGCCCATTTAAATATTCTATTTCTGCCATTTCTTTATATAAGGCGCTCGCCAAATCATAGTGTTCTATCCAGATATCGCTATTCCTCAAATAGGCTTCGCTAAAATGCAGATAACTGAGCGCTGCTTTATAAGCAATCGCGCGTTTTGCTTTTTGAGCTACTTCAAGATTCAATCTCGCTAAGGCTAACTGTTCTTGTGGGCTGGTGATGAGGGCATTGCCTTGGTTAAGGTGATCCAGCATTTCAAATTCTTGTGCTAATGTTGGTTGGGCGGGCAAATTAGCTTGCAATAAGCGGCCGATGGAAAGATGCATCGGGGCCTGCTGTTCAAGCGGCACAAGCTCATAAGCCGCTTCTTGAATACGATCGTGGACAAATTGATAACCTTCTTCGGATTGGAAAAGGAAACCGCTATCGACCAGCGCTTGTAATTCAGTTGCGGCTTGCTCTGGAATTGTTTGGCTGACCAGTTGCAAGAGGGGAAGGGTAAATCGGTGTCCCAGATAACTGGCGAATGTTAAGATATTCTGCGTCTCGGGCGGTAATTGCTGAATCTGATGGGCCATAAACTCAATGATATTTTCAGTGGCTGGCAGTTGGCGAATGCTATCAAGGTCCCATTGCCAACCTTCCTCGCTATAGTTCAGCAATCTTTTTTCATAAAGGGCTTGTAAAAAAGCGCGGATAAAAAAAGGATTTCCTCTGGTTTTTTGGTCAATCAGCGTTGTTAACGGCAGCGTGGTTTCTGAGGCGCTATGCATGGCCTCAGCGACCCATTGATTTACACTGGCAATGCTTAAAGGGGACAAGGGAACCGTCTGCACTGTAGTGCCGGTTTTTTGAATTGCTGCTAAAGTCCGTAACGCGGGGTGCGTGGCTTCCACCTCATTATCGCGATAGGCACCCATTAACAGCAAACCTTGCATGTCCGGATGGACCAGCATGGTTTCTATCAACTTCAGGCTGGCGATGTCCGCCCATTGCCAATCATCCAGGAACAATACCAGTGGGTGTTCAGGCCGTGCCAATACGGTTATAAAATTCTGAAAAGCAAGCTGAAAACGGTTTTTAGCTTGCTCAGCGTCTACGGTGAGGACGGGGGGTTGTTGGCCAATAATCAAATGTAAATCGGGGACTACTTCTACTAGTAATGGGCTGTTTTTGCCCAAAGCGGCCAGTATTTGTTGTTTCCAAACGGAAATCTCCTCTTCACTAGCGGTAAACAAGAGCTGCTTCACCCACGACTGGAAAGCTTGAGTGATTGCACCATACGCGATGCCACGATTAGATTGATCAAATTTACCGGTTAAAAAATAGCCTTTTTTAACGGCAATAGCTGGCTGAAGCTCATTTACCAATACAGATTTTCCAGTGCCCGCAGGGCCTGTCAGCATAATCACTTCCGGTCTACCTTGGCGCGCCCGTTCAAACGTTTGGATTAAAAGCGCCAGCTCATGTTCTCGTCCATACAATTTCTGTGGAACATAAAAACGCTCGGGAATATCCTGTTGCGCTAAGGCAAAAGGGACTATTTCACCTTTTTCTTTTAAATCGCTCAGGCATCGCTTTAGATCTCTTAAAAGCCCTGAGGCACTTTGATAACGATCCTCCGCATCTTTGTTCAGCAATTTCATTACGATCTCAGAAAGTGGCACAGGAATATGGGGGTTTACCACATGAGGCGCTATCGGTTGTTTGGCAAGATGGCAATAAATGAGTTGCAGTATATCCTTGACCTCAAACGGCAGTTGACCGCACAGCAGTTGATAAAAGGTTATGCCTAACGAATAAAAATCAGTACGGTAATCCAGCAGGCGGTTGATACGCCCCGTTTGTTCAGGTGACAGGTAGGGCAACGTTCCGCCAGAAACATCAGGATTAGTCGTGATTCGTTTAATCTGATGTAACGAGGCAGCACTGCCAAAATCAATGTATTTCACTCTGCCGGTGTCGGGTTGAAAAAGGATGTTGCTAGGTTTGATATCATTATGAATGACATTGCCCTGATGAATATCTCGAAGTCCTTCTGCCAACTGCAAGGCAATGTTTAAAAAAACGGGTACATCAAATCCACTTTTAGGGAGGTAGTGGCTTAGCGTCTCAGTGTGTTCATCTTCCTCCACTAAAACAGTGCCATAGGTTGGATGCTCTTTTAATGCTAAGTACTTAACGACATGCGCCGATTGTACCAATTGACGCATTTTCCATTCGTGCTGTAATTTATTGTCTGCTGTGGATTTGAGAAGCATTGCCACTTTGATAATCACTGAGCACTGTGGATCCTCCAATTTCAGGCCGCGATAGATAACAGAATTACGGCCTTGATAGATTATTTCAAAAATTTGATAACCGGGTAGTGCTAACATGCTTTTTAATTCCCAATGGGTTGCCAGTTTCTTGCCTGCACAAAGCGTTTTGTAAAAATTGCGTGCTTTTATGAATCATTTCAATAGTGACTAAGCGGAGCACCTGCTCACACAACAGGCCACACGCCATTACAAAGAAAACTCACAGCGCTTTTGATTTGTTTGATAAGTAGTCATAGCATCTTGCAGGACGTAAATATGTGCCTGAACACAAATAGATGGATTAGGATGCACATGCAATTGCGTTAAATCATTTTGAATAGCTATAACATATGATAAATAGCATTGGCTTGATAAGGCTTAATTAAATAAGCGTTCATACCGGCCGCCAAAGCTTCTTCTTTTTGCTCTACACGTGCATTCCCTGATAAACCAATAATGGGAGTAGCCACGCTATTTAAAATGGCTTCCTCCTGGCGAATTTGTTTGGTCGCTTCAAGGCCATTCATTTCCGGCATTTCAATATCCATGAGAATGACATCGAAACGAGTGCCCCGACATTTTTCAAGCGCCTCTACGCCATTATTCGCTATTTGATACCGATGTCCTTTTGCAGCAAGGTACTTCGCTAATATTTTTTGATTAATGAGATTATCTTCAACAATCAGGACATTTTGAAAGACATCGGCTTCAAGCGATAAGGTTTCGCTTTTTTCTTCTTTTGATACAGATTGTGTCAATTGCTGCCGTTCTTCTGGCGAAAGCTGTGTTTCATAACCGGGAATATTGATCATAAGTTGTTTCCAGGAGATAAATGGAATAATGCTGCTCATACTTCATATCCCTATAATCGATCAAACAGCGAACCAAGGGG
>CAIUAS010000335.1 GCA_903897205.1 uncultured Gammaproteobacteria bacterium | reverse complement strand
TCATGAGCCTGAATAAATGAGATAAAGCATCATGGGTTAAGCGTCGCGCTTAATCCAACGCTGGGGCTTAAAATATTGGCAGTCAAAACAGTAACTACTATTTGCTAATAATTAAAAATGATAATTACCCTTATCAGCTTATTATATTTGCAAAAACAGATTAGGATTTATTCCAAATGCTTTGCTTATTCTCTGTGCTATATCCTTACCTATAGCGCGCTTGCCTTTTTCAATTTTAGATAAATCTCCTTGCGTTATTTGAATGGCCGCTGCAAGTGTAGTGCCTATAGAAATATCGGCCAATGTCATAGCATCACCACATAAAAACGGCTGGATTTAGATTCTCTTAACGATATCAGATTTTGGTAATAACAGCTCTTTTTCTTCTTTCCCCTGTGGTTTACTAGAAAATGGACTTGTAATCCAAGAGGTAAAAAAATGCGTTAAACGAACACCTGTGCCTTTGGGCCAAAGACTGAATTTTGCGGCTGGCGCAATCATAGCAGCTTCTTCCGTTGCCAGCAAAAAATGCGGTAGAGTAGACCTTGGCTTCTTACGCTGACGCAATTCATTCACAGTATCAAGTGTGGATGTTTTACTGGCTGCTGGTTGTTCTATGCTAAATACAGACACAGTTTTATCTTGAGTAAGTGGTTGTTTGTTTTTGTATTCTGCTTCAACTTCTTTAAGAATAGATGCTAATCTTGTTTTTATTTTATCTGCGTTATTCGGATCAATAATTCTCTCAAGCTCAATACGATCGAGAGGTGTTTTAAAATAGTTATCCCTACCTATTTCTTTTAAATAAGGCTGGCACCTGTATTTTTCAGGGTTCTGTTGTCGTATGCTGTTTTCATGTTGTAGTAACAATTCAGCAATCTTGAAAAGATGCTCACGGGTAGCTTCATTTTTTTCATTAATGATCTCAGTAATACTGATATAAAAAGCTGTGCAATGATTTTTATCTAGCACATAAATATCAGCTCCTTGGCCTAATAACGCTCTTGTAATTTCAACATCCCCTTTATAAACAGCACGATGTAAAAGTGTATCTAAAATTGCATGATGTCTAATATTAACGTTAACTCCGTTATGCAATTCTGCTAACACCTTAGCATAATCACCTTCTGAGAAGTAAATAAAAATAGATTGATTGTTATACATGAACAGCCTCAAGTTAAATAAATCCGATACTGTATTAATAATATCATACCGACGTTATTGCTTCTCATAAGTAGGCAAAGTTGATTGTTGTTTATTCCCCTCTTGGTCATTGCTAGAAGTGGTAGTTGTCTGCTGTTGCCCTACTTGAATAGGTGAGCTTACTTGCTGAGATTGCGATTTTTGTAGCGCTTGTGTCTGCTGACCTACCTGCGGTGTTGATTGAAAAAATGCTGTGCGTGTATGTGTATGTGGAGATCCATCACTTAAAATTCAAATCGCTGCTTATTTTTGGGAGCTAAATTTTTATCATCAGTTATAGAAATTATTATGTCTTTTGATTTACCTTCAACTCTTTTGGCAGAAATTTTAGGTGAGCGTTTTCTTAATTCAGAAGGTGATTCGGTCTTTATTACCGCTAACGAATTTTCCTGTTTTATATTTTCCAGCAAAATACCCACCTGATGAATAATCTCCGCATTTCCTCTAATAGAAGCTTTTTCATCGAATAAAGCAAAATGGATGATATTAATTCGATCAATATCCTCTTTATTAAATGATGAACCTCAAGGTTTTCTTAAAGTCTATTAGCAAAGGTGGATGAAATAAAACGCCAATTATCGCAATTGCTCTACGGTAATTTCCAATGCTTCCGCTAATTTTCCGAGCGTTGTTTTACGAAATTTTACCCCAATGGCTTCCAAAGACTGATAAAAAACACTAACCAATTTCCAACGTTGCTAATCCAAACATTTTACTGTCTTGAGTTTGCGGAGTTTGTCCTTTATACATTCGCAAAGTATCAAATTTTTTTTCTAATCCAAAACGCTTAGCAAATGCAATGGCGAGCGGATTAGCTTCTGTTGTATCGAAATAAATAAGTTTTTTATCACCCACGCAATGACATAAACCACCATAAATTTTTTCAGCAATGGCTTCATTATCCGCAAATAATGGCGCAATTTTATACCCTTCTTCTAACGCGCTAACAACTCCATATCCTCGAAGAACGCCGCCATCGATAGCCGCTAACACATGAGAGTCAGGCATGTCTAACCATTTGGCTAAAAAGGCCGCACGTGAAGTAGAAAATATTTTCGCATCGTAATCAATTAATTGTGTCAATGAAAAATCATCTTTTTTCTTTAGACAAATATCTTTTGCAAACGTGGTTTTGCCAAGAGGAAAAAGCGATGCTCCACGCCAACGAGTGTTAAAGTTGAGAGGCGTAAAACCAGATTTCCGGTAATTTTCTACTTGATCGAGTACGCCATTAAGCCCGATTGTTTCGCAGCTTGTTAAAGTACCCATTGTCACATCCCACAATAGCTTGCCATAACCTTTCCCGCGAAATTCAGGCTTTACAATATAAAGCCCTAAAAAAGCAAGATTTTGTGAATGCTTGACACTTGCAAGAGACGCAACAGGCTCACCATCAATTTCTAATAATTTGTAACCACTCGGATCGGCTGCATACAAAGGATCTACTTCATATTTTCCAGGGTTCCAGCCTTCTTTTACAGCCCAACCCCTGACAATTTGAAGATCATTTTTTGTCATGACTCGTACGGTAATATTTCTTTTAAATTCCAAAACTGCAAACTTTGGGATACGCTCAGTTGAGTAATCACGGCCAGAGTCGTAAAATAACTTACGATAAGGCAAGGTCCTAAGAGACATTTCTCGTGTTAATATCCATCGGCTATACATGATTCAGTATCCTCATCAAAAGTTAAAAATTATTGCGTAAAACAACGAAGTGTAAATTAAAACATGGCAGGTAAACTAGCAACAATGGAGAAAAATAATATTACAGCCTAGTAAACTTGCCCTTCCAAAAGAGAGATAAAATATGGCAAACCACAAGAGTAGCAACCAAATTTGGTCTGCAAGAAGCATCCACCAGTTTATAGAAAAACAAGCCTTTCTAAATCCTGACGCACCTGCCATTGTTTATGGCGGCACTATACTTTCCTATAAAGAACTCAACGAAAAATCCAATCAGTTGGCTAATTTTTTAATTGAAAAAGGCGTAAAACCAGAAACTTTAGTAGGTATTCTTGTCGAGCGCTCAATAGAAATGGTAATCGCCGTGATAGGCGTTTTAAAAGCAGGTGGTGCTTATGTACCTATAGACTCTGATTACCCAAAAAAACGCATTCATTATATGTTATCTGAATCAGGTATTAAAATTTTAATAACGCATTACTCTTTATTAGCAAAAATACCTGACTTAGATATCGATAAAATCTGTCTGGATACTGATTATAAAAAAATTAATGTTTTTTCAAAAAACAATCCAACGGTTCCTATAAATCCAACTAATTTAGCTTATGTATTATATACTTCGGGTTCAACTGGAAATCCTAAAGGTGTGATGGTTTGTCATAGCAACCTAATTCATGCGTATTATGGTTGGGAAGAAGTTTACAAATTAAGCAATACTGATTGTCATTTGCAGATGGCAAACTTCGCTTTCGATGTTTTCTCTGGCGATTTTATTCGTGCTTTGTGCTCAGGAGGAAAACTAGTTTTATCTCCTAGAGATATTTTATTAATACCAGAAAAACTTTATAAATTAATGCGCGATGAAAAAATTAATTGCGCCGAATTTGTGCCAACAGTGTTAAGGCGGCTAATTGAATATATTGAACTAAACGGCGATTCTTTAAAATTTATGCGTTTGTTAATATGCGGTTCTGATAATTGGTCTATGCATGAGTACAGGAAATTACAAAAATTATGTGGAAAAGAAACGCGAGTAATCAATTCATACGGTTTGACTGAAGCAACGATTGATACCACTTACTTTGAAAGCGAATTATCATCTAAAGAATATTTCTCATTAGATCATGCTGTGCCAATCGGCAAGCCATTTCCTAAAACTGAAATTTTGTTATTAGACAAAACCCTTAATGTTGTTCCTGTTGGTGAAATAGGCGAAATACATATCGGAGGCGCCAGCTTAGCACGAGGATACTTCAATCAGCCTGAATTAACTGCTAAAAAATTTATTCTTTCTCCCTTTACCAAAAAACAGGGGACAAAATTATATAAAACAGGCGACCTGGGGCGTAGTCTACCTGATGGCAATATTGAATTCTTAGGGCGAATTGATTTTCAAGTAAAATTAAGGGGTATGCGAATTGAGTTAAGCGACATAGAAAACGTCTTAAATTGTTATCACACCGTCAGAGAAAGCCTTGTCATGCTTTCCGAAGATGAATCCCAACATAAGCGCTTGATAGCGTATATAGTGCTAGAAAATGATGTGGAACCTGACGTTCGAAAATTACGCAATTTCTTACAGGATCGATTACCGCATTACATGATCCCATCCGTTTTTATTAGATTAGATTCATTGCCCATGATGCCAAATGGTAAACTCGATCGCCATGCGCTAGAATCAAAAACAGTTTTAATGGTAAACGAAAATCACGTAGCGCCTCGAAACTCAATTGAAAGCGAACTAGCGAGCACTTGGGAAAAACTGCTTCACATTAATAACCCCGGAATTTTTGATCACTTTCTTGATTTGGGTGGTGATTCATTTTTACTGGCGCAGTTAATATGCGAAGTTGAGAATACTTTTTTTGTTAAGGTTCCAACATGTGAAACCTTAACAACTTTAACAATAGCTAACCTTGCCCGTTTTATTAATGATGCCATCAATACTAAAAGAAAAGACCTTGTAACCAGCTACACCATTCAAAGTAAGGAATTAGCCTAAATAGCTTTTGTTAATTACAACCTCTTCAATGGCGTTGATCTCTACCAGTAATTGTTTGTAGAGATCGCTTGCTAATTCTATTTGGCTGTCTTTGATAGATGTTTCCAACCTGACGCAGACTGTTTGTAGTCGCATTGTGCCGCAATAGTTGGAACCACCTTTTAATTTATGAGCAATTGCACTGATAGATTTCCAATCTTCTTTTTTATACGCCGCTTCCAGTTTTTTAACTTCTTCAGGAAAGCTAGCGATAAGCATGTTAAGCAATTCATGCACCATTTCTTCTTTTCCATCTAATTGTATTTTTGCATTTTCAAAGTCAATAACTTCGCCTTCTATTTTAAGAAGGTCAATCTCCGGCTGTAATTCGAGTTTTATTACAGGTTCTTCTTGTTGCTTTCGATAGGGAATAAAAGCATTCAGTATATCCTCCGCTTTCTCTTTAATGAGCGGCTTAGAAAGCACTGCATTCATTCCTGACTCAAGACATCGTTGCTTGTTTTCTTCATCAACATGCGCGGTTAATGCAATAATAGGAACATGTGTTCCCTTGCTGAGCTCGTATAAACGGATGCGCCGCGTGGTTTCGTAACCATCAATATCTGGCAAGCCAATATCCATAAAAATTAAATCATAGGCATTCTCTTGCGCCAGTTGTACCGCTGTTTTTCCATCAGGCGCAACATCTGTTTGGCAGTCTAAATTAGAAAGCATATTTTTTACGACCATCGAAGCAATAGGTTGATCTTCGACAATTAAAATTCGATCTTTGGCCAAATTTATTTCTTCATGGCTAACACTTTCAGCAATATGATTTTTTGGAGTTAAATCATAAATCCTACCGAGGGATGCTGGTATCGTATTATCACTTCCAAAATCCTCATTAAGCAACGATTTCTTAAGCGGTAGTATGCAGGTAAATTTAGTACCAACGCCCACTTGGCTTTCTACATAAATTTCGCCTTCCAGCTCATCCAAGAATTGCTTAACGATTGCCAACCCTAGCCCTGCACCTTTATATATTCCTTCGTAAGAAGGTGTTAACCGTTTAAATTGCAAAAAAATTTCTTGCTGTTTTTCAGGCGCAATACCTATGCCAGTGTCTTCTACCATTATTTTTATGATTAATTCTCGTTCATTAATTTCAGACAATTGCGTGGTTAATGTTACTGATCCTGTATCGGTGAAATTAAGTGCGTTGGCAATAAGTTCTAAAGCTATTCGATGAATTCTTGTAGAATCGCCTATGATATAAAGTGGAATTTTATCATCGTAATTAAATACTAAATCAATACGTTTTTGACGCGCTTTAGCCTGATTGAGTTTGACAACATCATTAAGGCGTTTCTTAAGATCAAACTTCTTCTTTAAAAGAGGAACCTCACCAGAAGTCACTTTGATAACTTCTAAAATTTCATTTAACAAATCTAGCAGCGCATTACTTGAAGCAGATAAGTTATCTACATATTCTTTAATTTTTGGATCCTTAACTTCGTCGCTAATAATATTTGCAAAACCTGTAATACCGATTAACGGTGTACGTATATCGTGCCGCATGTTTTCCAAAAACTCTGTTTTAGCTTTATTCGCGGTTTCAGCTTTTTCTTTCGCTTCTTTTAAGGCTACTTCGGCTTGCTTTCTTTCAGTAATATCAGTAGATATACCTATAACACCGATGACTTCACGTTTGATATTGTAAAGAGGTACTTTGCTGGAAATGTAATATCTCATTTTTCCGTCAACCACAACAGGCGGTTCTTCAACATTAAATCGAGACACACCCGTAGTCATTACTTCTATTTCAGCTTGCTGGAAAGCTTCACCTTGTCCTTCTGTCCAATTAGCAAGTTTAGTCATTTGCTGATAGGTTAACCCGGCTAATTCTGCGCGAGACTTAAGCCCAAACATTCGCGCCAGATTATCATTACCACCCAGTAGCACACAGTTTCTATCTAACCAATAAACATTATTAGGCATGCAAGCAATTATGCTTTCGTAATAATTATGCAATTCCTTGGTATATTCTATTGTAGTCATATTATCGTGACCAATTTGGCCTGTAACAAGCCTATTTAAGTTGGCTAAGAAGTTTAAAAAAATTGGAGATTCGTGGTTTAACACAGCTTTTAGTTCATTGCCTTGATTGAGCAAAGTATATTCAGCTTGTTCAACGCTTTTATTTTCATTCGATAAAAAATTTTTCATTTTTGTATCCATACATTTTCTCGAGAAAAGTTAATGCATTATGAATGCATTGCTTGCGTTGAGCAAGAGGGAAAATGCTTCTTCAGGTTGTGTATTGAGCGTTATAAAAGTTGAGCTATTCTTTATTGTCAGCAAAAAGTCTGCAAAATCTGCTCCATGCACCGCAAATCCTCTTCACGCGCCAGGCGGTGATCGCCGTCTTTTATTAAGGTAATTTTAACATCCATCGCCTGGATTTTTTCAGCGAGATTTATGCTAGTTTGCCAAGGCACATCTGTGTCTTGCATGCCATGCAATAAATGGACGGGGCATTGAAGATCAATAGGGCGGCGCAAAATTAAATTACGACGGCCATCTTCAATAAATTCGCGGGTAATCGCGTAGGGTTTAGGATATTGCGAGGGGAAATTTAAGGTTTCATTTTGCAGCAAACGTGCCTGCTTTTCTTTCGATAAAGAAGCCCAGATTAAATCTTCGGTAAAATCCGGCGCCGGTGCGATAGCCATTATTTTTTTAATACGCTCTGGTTTTGCTTGCGCTAATAAAATAGCAATCCAGGCGCCCATGCTCGAACCAATTAATATCTGCGGGCCTGTGGTTAATTGTTCTAATACCGCCAACGCATCTGCTTTCCATAAACTAATATTGGCAGTTTGCATGTCGCCGGTAGATTGACCATGGCCGCGATAATCAAACCGTAAAAATGCCAAATGATGCTTGCGGCAAAATTGTTCAAGATACGTGGCTTTAGTGCCAAACAGATCTGACATAAAACCACCGCAAAAAATAATCCCAGGTCCATTGCCAGCTAATTGAGTATAAGCAATTTCTATTTCTGAATTAAGCTTTAAATAAGCTACTGCTGCCGCCATTTAATCCCTTGCTCCTATCGCTTGTTTGATTAAAAATCGTTTTACGAATTCCAGATTATTAACCAGGTTCAAGCCCGTATTTCTGAGTAATTTAACGGGGGCGAAAGAGCTGCCAAATAATTGCTTTATATTATCTACCACGTTAAACATTAACGTATTATCGGCTTTGCGAGCACGTTCGTATTTACGTAAATTCACATACGAACCTATTTTATGATTTTGTTTTTTGGCTGTTAAAACAATGTTCGCTAGACAATCTGCGTCTAAAATACCTAAATTTAATCCCTGCCCTGCTAAAGGATGGATGGTATGCGCTGCATCTCCGACTAATGCGATATGAGGTTTTACATAATGTTTAACGTGTCGCCGTTGCAAAGAAAAATTTAAACGCTCGCTAGTTTTTTGAATACTGCCTAATCGATAGTGAAAAGCTTGTGCTAATGCACTGCTAAAATCTTCAGCGTTTTTTTGCAATAATTGTTCTGCTTCGGCAGGCGTGGTTGACCATACAATAGAACTCGTATGCGGGTCTGCTAAGGGCAAAAATGCTAAGGGGCCATTGGGTAAAAAACATTGCCAAGCCGTTTTTTGATGGGGCAATTCTGTCGTGACCGTGGCAACGATACTCGTATGCTCATATGACTGTTGCGTCAATTCCATTTGTGCTAATTGACGCACTAAAGAATTTGCGCCATCCGCACCGATTAATAATGGCGCGTTAAACTGTTGTTCATCGGCACACACTTCAACGTGGTCTTCGATTAATTGAATGGTTTGTAACGATGCCGGAATAAAATGAATATTCGAGCGCGTGATGAGCTGTTGATGAAGCGCGCGCTGCAATAGGTTATTTTCAATAATATAGCCTAAATAAGGCACGCCTATTTCCGAATTAGCAAAATCAATATAATTGCCCTCGGGTGTCCACACATGCATTTTTTCAAAACCGCTGATTTTCTCAACAGGCAAATGCTGCCACACGCCTAATCGTTCAAAAATGAATTGAGTGGCAGGCGTAATGGCACTGATCCGCAAATCACTGGAACCTGCCCCTGGCCCATCAGAAAAAGTTTTATCGATTATAGCAAGCTGTAATGCGCCATCACTTAAAGCACTTGCCAGCGTTAAACCCACAACACCACCGCCAACGATAATGACGTCGTAAAAATTATTTGTTTTCATATTATTTCGCTATAAAAATGCGTTTTTTTGGGAAAATACAAGTAAACGTTGTGCCTTTACTTACCTGGCTATCAACGGACAGTTTACCATTGTGACGAATCAAGACATGTTTAGCAATTGCCAACCCCAGGCCAGTGCCTCCACTGGCACGAGAACGCGCTTTATCCACGCGATAAAAGCGTTCAGTAATTCTTGGCAAATGTTTGGCAGCAATGCCTATGCCTGTATCTTTTACTACAAAATAAGCTTTATTATTTTCATAACACCATTGCACCTGAATATTTCCCCTTGCAGGCGTGTATTTAACGGCATTAAAAATAATGTTTGAAAATAAACTATGTAACTCCTGCTCGGTGCCGTGCAGTGTTAAATTATTATCTGCCTCAAGGGAAATAACATGTCTGGCTTCGCCGCTTAACTGTTCCGCTTCTTTAATAATGATTGATAACAGCTTAGCAATGGCGACTGGCTGAGGGGCTATTTTTGTCTGGACTTCTGTTTCCAGGCGAGATAATAACAATAAATTTTCTACTAAATTTTCCATCCGCGCTGTTTGCTGCTGCATTTGTAGAAAAATTTTATGCCAGGGATGATTAATTTCTAACTGGCTTAATAATAATTCCAAATAACCGTGCATCACCGTTAACGGCGTACGTAATTCATGCGAAACATTTGCCACAAAATCCTGCCGTATACGCTCTAAATGCTGGATATGCTGAACGATAGAATCCGGCAATGATTCTATTAACGCTTCAATATTGGTTTTCATATTTTAGCAACCATCCATTGATAGCCGCCGCCGCGCACTGTCTGAATAGTTTTATCATAACCATAAGGTTTTAAACGGTTCCGTAATCGCCGAATTTGCACATCAATACTACGATCTAAAATATCATTTCCATTGCCCCAAATATAATCCAATAATTGATTGCGACTATATACTTTATTCGGGTGTTTCATAAAAAACAGCAACAGCTTATATTCCAGCGGCGTTAATATTAAGGCCTGATTATTTACCGTAACCTCATGCGTATAAGTGTTTAACTGTAACTCAGCTAATTTTATACTGCCATCCGGTGAGGCCAACAAACCACGGCGCAAAACACTTTTAATACGGGCGATTAATTCACGCGGCGAAAAAGGTTTAGTAATATAATCATCCGCACCTGCTGCAAAACCCTGCAATTTATTATCTTCTTCAGCGCGCGCCGTTAAAACAATCACCGGAATATTTTGGGTATCTGATTTTTGTTTTAACTGTCGCATATAGTCGATACCACTTTGATTGGGCAACATCCAGTCAAGCAAAATCAAATCAGGTATTTGTTGTTTAATATATCGATTCGCCTGCTCGGTGTTTTCTGCCTCATGCACTATAAAATCCGCAGGCTCCAAAGCAAAACGCAACATATCGCGAATCGCAATTTCGTCTTCGACAATTAAAATAATTGTTTTTTTCATAGTTATTGGTTCTGGTTAGGAGCAGAATTTATTTTCATAGGTTCTGTATTTATTTTGATTCAACACATCGTCATTCGAACTTTTAGTAGCTTGCAATAGATTCGATGTTGACTTTGAACGCTTTAAAAATCGCCCATAATTAGTATTACCGCTTTGATAAACAGGATCAACAGACTTAATCGGCGGCGTAATTACTGAGGGCTTCAAAGGGCCCTTAGCATATAAATTAGTGCTATTTATGATATTAACTTGCGATGGCTCGCTATTCTGCTCAACTTCCATTTTTGGTTTTTTGCCCCACTCCCAAAATTTCCAGGACTTACGCTGCAACGCATAACCCAAGCGGTTACCAAATCCACCGCCTGCCGAAATACAAGTGGTTACTAAAATAAATCCAGCCACAAGTTTAGGTAATCCCAAACCAAATAAGGGCAGTGTTAGTATACCGGCTACTATCAAAATAATCCCTAAGGCGATACCTACCCCAACACCAACGGCAGTCAGCACGTTTTCCTTATTAACGCGCTGACTGATCGGTTCCGGCGCAGGTTTTATCGGGCCCGCAGATTCCGTCGATTTTTTTAATTTGATTTCATCCTGTATTGCTCCCACAAGCGTTCTTTTTCCCAGCACAAAATCGAACACACGGCCGATATAGCCCGAAGCAGACGCACAGCCGCCAATCACGCTAGTGCAAAATAGGGCGACGGGCAAAGCAGCACCACCCGAAATGACCGTTACCCCCATAAGCCCTACAACAAGCGCTATTACAAGAACACCGATGAGAATGCCCCCTGCAATGGACAAAGCATAGTTAACGTCTTTTGAGCGAAAAATTTCTTCGGCATCATTAAAATAATCGGCGGCACGCCCCGTTCGATTGCCCAGACCACCGCACAGGCTTAAGTTGCCGATAAACATAATGACATACCCCAGCACTTTCCCTAATGCACCAAAAGGAGTGGCGGCATGGAGTACGACTTCAACCACCGTTAAAACAACGGCGCTTAATAAACCCACCGTTAAACCTATAAAAGTATTAAAGGCGCTACTAGCGCGTAATCGTTTAAAAAAACTTTCCTGTTTGCAAGCCTCGGCGTTTTCTGTATTTTTCTGCCGAACGCGGCTGATTTGCTCGTTGATTTTCTCAAAGAAAGTTTTTTCATTCGCTATCCTGTCAACGCACTGAAATAAATAGCCATTACCAGAAATCATCTGGCTAATCATTAAAAACGCTTCAGTTCCATAAACCAAATCAAGCAACCATTCAGACAAACCGCCTAAATCGAAAGCATGTAATAAAATAATAACCAAAGCCAGCCCAAGGCTTCCTAGCAAAGTGAGTAATGTTGAGAGAGAATAATTGTTCGTTTGATCTGTCTGTACCATATTTTTTCATCAGCTCGGTTAACTTATTTAAGCTAATCTTATGGGACAATTGTGACAATTTGATGACAATTACTTATTTAGTGGCAAGCCTAAACTTAATTTTGGCAACTTACCTGAGACACCCATTAATTGAGCCGCTAAACGATGCTTCACAGCAGGAATTAAATCGAGGAATTTTAAACCAGCACTGCGCACCAATGAGAAAGGCAATAAATCATGCGAAAAAATAGTGATTAAACGATCGGTAAAACGCATAATGCGCTGCTGCGCCGCTTGCCTTTGTTGTTCGTATGACTGCAAATTTTTTAAGTGAGAGAAATCTTTTTGCTCCCCCCTATTTTCTGCAATCATCTCTGCTAATAGCGCCACGTCCTGCAAACCTAAATTAAATCCTTGCGCGGCGATGGGATGCAAAGTATGTGCGGCATTTCCTAATAATACAAAATGCTCTTTTACCTGTTCGTTCGCATAAATGCTTTTTAAAGGATACACATGCCGTTTTTCTACTTGCAAAAATTTACCAGATCGTTGTCCAAAATAATGCTGGGCTTTTTGCAGAAAAGCCTCGTCATCCAGTGTTTGCAAATATTCAATAAAGGTATTCGCGCCAGTAAAAATCAAAGCCGCTTTATTATCTAACAACGGCAATAATGCTAACGCGCCCTCATCAATAAATCTTTCATAAGCGCTATTATTTAAGGGCAGTTCCGTTATGATTCGAGTAGCCAACGCACTTTGGCCATAATCTTGTATTTTTGTAGTAATTCCCATTAATTCGCGCAAACTGGAATGGGCCCCATCCGCCGCGATAATTAAACGCGCTGTAATAGTTTGCTTTTTTTCGCCTGTTTGCAAAATGGCTTCATGGCCTTGAGAAACTTTATTTAACGCAACGACTGTTGCGGGATTAAATAGCGTTAATGATGACTGCGCTAACAGCGTTTGATTTAAAATAATTCCTAATATCGGCGCGGGAATCACATAACCTAACGCCGATACATTTTCATCATGGGCATTAAAACGTAATTTACCAAAACGCCCTCGTTCGGATACTTGCACGGTTTTAATAGGGGTAGCATGTTTCTCTAACTTTGGCCAAACACCAATGGCCTCCAAAATCTTCATGCTCACATAATTAAGTGCAAGCGATCGCCCATCCGCCTGCAAATCTACTGCAGTTTTCAGCGGAGCGGCGTCCGTAATTGCAATTCGCAAAGGCAATGGCGCTAAAGCCAAAGCAAGACTAGTACCCACCAAGCCTGCCCCGCAAATTAACACATCAAAGGTATTACAGCCCTCGCTATCACTTTCCAACAAGAGCTTCAATCTCCGCTATAGTCTTTGGTAAACCTGCCGTCAATACTTCACAGCCATTTTCAGTAACAACAATATCATCTTCAATACGAATACCAATGTTCCACCATTTCGGGTCAACCCCCTGTGTATTAGCAGCAATGTAAATACCTGGCTCTACGGTAAACACCATGCCAGGCGCTAATACTCGCCACTCACCTGCTTTTTTATACGTGCCAGCATCATGCACATCTAAACCTAACCAATGGCCTGTTAAATGCATATAAAATTTATCGTAAGCTCGCGTTGCAATTAATTCCTCGATGTCACCTTGCAACAAACCAATTTTTATCAAGCCTTCGGTTATTTTACGTACGCCAAGTTCATGGGTTTCATTCCAGCGTAATCCAGGGCGTACACTTGCGATAACGGCTAATTGCGCCTCTAATACGACTTCATATACAGCACGCTGTTCAGCAGTAAAACGACCATTAATCGGAAAAGTTCGAGTGATGTCAGAAGCATAATTTTCATACTCACAACCAGCATCAATAAGTAGCAAATCACCTTCTTTTAAAACCGCGTTATTTTCATTGTAATGCAAAATACAAGCGTTCTCACCGCCGCCCACAATAAAATTATAAGCGGGTGATTTACTTCCCTTACGCTGAAATTCATATTGCATTTCTGCTTCTATCTGATATTCATATAAGCCAACTCGGCATTTTTCCATCGCGCGTTGATGCGCCTCTACTGAAATAGCAGCCGCTTTACGCATCACTTCAATTTCAGCTGAGCTTTTAATTAAGCGCATTTCATGGAGCGTGTGCTCAATATTTACAAACTCTAGCGGTGCAATATAACCAGCCCGCACTTTGCGGCGAATAGCATTGACAGCAGATAAAATTAATTCATCTAACGCCGCTTGCCGGCCTATCGGATAATAGACGCGTTGACATTCCGCCATTAGCTGCGGCAATCTTTCGGAAAATTCATGGATAGAAAAAGCTTCATTTACACCGTAATCTTTAATAGCGCCAGCTTGCCCTGCTCGGCGGCCATTCCAAGTTTCCATAGCAGGATCACGCGGCCGGCTAAATAAAATATATTCGCCTTGCGCACGCCCTGGTATAAAAACAGCGATGGCTTCTGGCTCGTTAAATCCGGTTAAGTAATAAAAATCACTTTGCTGACGAAAAGGAAAATGCGAATCACCATTGCGTAATATTTCAGCAGCACTCCCAACAATAGCAATGGCACCCTTGCCCATAGCAGCGAATAAATGCTGGCGCCGCTCAGCATATTCTTGAGGTTTAATGATTGACATGATAAATAGCCTTTTTTTAATGTAGAGGAATTAATTTAGCAGAGGAAAACCCTGCTATCTCAGTAGGTATTTCCATTAATTCAGCATACATCATAATAATTGAAGTACGCACAAAATCGACTACGCTTTGATAAGCCGTTTTATCTTGTTCAGACACTTCAATATTAACAAAATCTAACTTACCCACTTCAGCGATACTACATAATGCATCTTGAACTTCATCGGATAAATGTTCCATTAAAGCAACTTCTGCTATTTCTAAGCCATAAGAAAAACCTTTGCACCACCGGCTTAATGCAATCGCTTTTTCAGTAAAGGATTCAGTCTCATTTGGGAGCAATAATTGAAAATCATATTCTAAGCCACTTAATTGACGACAAGTTGCATCATATAACTTAATAATGAGTTCACGATTGCATACTAGCGATTTTACTCCCAAGGTATTCAAAGCAGCATCAAACCAAAATTTTCCATCCAGTTTATGGCCAATACAGATAAGACCACATAAGAGACCATGTACTTCAGATGGATTCGTGGGGACATCAGCTTGCGCTAAGATATGAGAGAAATCGGCAAAAGCGAGCATTTTTGATTGAACTTGCATGATTAAAACGACCCCCAATTAAATGAGTAGACATTTTACCATTGTTATTGTGAGTAAAACAGTTAACATGTTGTAAAATTTAGGTCATTGGTAATAAGCTAAGCTAGCGCGCAGCAGCAGCTAAGTTAATTTATTACTTATTATTTTTTTATAAAATTGGCTTTGGCTGATATGATGTGAAGAATTATAGTTATTAACGAGAAAACGAGGCAATCATGACCCAAGAAATGCATACTTTGTCTATTCAACTATTAGATAAGACATGGCAAATTCGCTGTGCAGACAATCAAGCGCCTGCACTACAAAAATCTGCACATCTCTTAAATAGTAAAATGCACGAAATCGCTACCAGTGGAAAGATAAGCGGTAACGAGCGTATTGCAATTATGGCGGCCATCAATGCTATTTACGATTTACAAGCACAACAAAGCCAGAAAGATTTATATATCGAATCCTTAAGCAGCCGTATCCGTGAGTTACAAAATCAACTTGCAAAAGCATCTACTTAGGTTAAAAAAAAGGATATAATGACTACGCGTCCATAGGTGATTAAGCCGATCGTTTTTCGACCGATACTGCAAGTGAAAGGGAATCGTTGTGTTGCCGCTGTTGCGCATGCCTAACCTTGATTAGGAAGCCTGATGCGGCAATTTTGAATCCCACCTGAACCGAAAGGGTCAGGAAACGTAAGCTTACCCTATTGGACGCCTTAATTAAGATTTCTTTTTTAAGTGGAATTCATGTTATGACAGCACGTTCTGAGCTGCGTCGACAAATGCGCGCGCATCGTCAACAATTATCCATCAAAGGTCAACAAACCATGACGGAAAAAATTGTTGATCGGGTTTGTAACAGCAGTATCTTTTACGAAAGTACACAGGTCTCCGCTTATATAGCTCATTCCGGTGAAATTGATCCTGCCCCAATTG
>CAIUAS010000334.1 GCA_903897205.1 uncultured Gammaproteobacteria bacterium | reverse complement strand
TAATTATTAAGGCGATTCAAGGCCACGCCTTTATTCTTACCGTAATGGCTTCTATGTTGGTGTTGGCGCGCACTGATGGTGTATTGGCTGTAGCAGATTTTTTATGGTTAAAACCGCTGGATCGAACGCTTTGGTATATGCTGAATTCTGTAGGTCGCCAAACGCCTTTTGTAGAGGTTGCGGGGCCATTTGCACATTGGTTGGCGGAGAAAACTATGCGGCGTCAACTAAAGGGGCCTATGATTGATGAAGCGGTTAATGCTTTGGACATTGCTATCAAGGAAGTCTTATATAGCCCTGATGAGGAAAGCGCTTAGCTTTTCTCAAAGTCAGCAGTTTGTTACACGAAATTCGGCTATAATTAACGATAGGTTTTTAGATACGTTGAGTATCTTGACTTTAGTTTAGGTTCAATTGGCTTAGTTAATTGGGATGTGCTAATTCTGAGTCTTATGTAAGAAAATTAATTCGATCGAATAGGTGAGGTTGACTCTATGGCGATGATGCGAGGTCTTGAACAGAAGCAAGAACAAGATCCACGACAGTTAATCCGTGATACCCGTACGCTTGGGCAGCGGATGGCTGATTTTTTCAAAAATCCCGTTAACGTTACTATCTTATTAGGAGGGGCGGCGTTAGCGGCGTTTTTTCTCCCAAGTATCAGTGATTTAGTTTTAGTGGCGGGTTTTGCTTGCTTTCTTTACGCCTATACGCGCAAAAATGCCTTGCCATTTCGCATGCCGCAACGGTCGAGCATGTTAGATTATAACGATCCCTTGCCAGGCTCGGATAAACCTCGCCAAGCGAGAGGGATTAGTTATTTTGGCAATGAAAAAGCTAATCAGGAAGAGTTATGGTTTAATAATGATGACATGCGTACACACGCGCTTATCTTTGGTTCAACCGGTAGTGGTAAAACAGAAGCGTTAATATCTATTGCCTTTAATTCATTGATACAGGGCAGTGGATTTATTTACGTGGATGGTAAAGGCGATAACAGCTTGTTTGCTAAGATTTTTTCGATGGCTCGCCGTATGGGGCGTGAAGACGATATTTTGCTTGTTAACTTTATGACGGGTGCGCGAGATATTGTTGGTCCACAGGAGCGCCGTCTTTCTAATACCATGAATCCATTTGCTAATGGTTCATCCAGCATGCTTTCTCAATTAGTAATAAGCTTAATGGATTCAGGCGGTTCTTCACCTGATGGCGATATGTGGAAAGGTCGTGCCATCGTATTCGTAGAAGCATTAATGAAAGTGTTAGTTTATATGCGTGATAAAGGCGCAATATTATTAGATGCCAATACGGTGCGTAACTATTTTGAATTAGCACGATTAGAATCTATTGCGGTCGATAAACAGTTTCCGCGTGATAACCAGGAGCCGGTGAGTTTAGCAGATGCTCCTTCTGTGGTTATTGAGCCTATTGCAAACTATATTAAAAACTTACCAGGTTACGATGCCTCTAAAAAGGGTAAACAAGTATCTCAAGTTCTAGAACAGCATGGATTTATTACCATGCAGTTAACAAAAGTATTTGGTTCGTTGGCGGATACTTATGGACATATTCTACGTACTAACTTAGCAGAAGTGGATTTAAAAGATGTGGTACTTAATCGACGTATTTTAGTAGTATTGCTGCCCGCTTTTGAAAAATCTACTGATGAGTTATCTAACTTGGGTAAAATCATTGTAGCTTCTTTAAAGTCAATGTTAGCATCAGGTTTGGGTGAAGATGTGGAAGGGGATTATCGCGATATTATTCTACGTAAGCCTACAAACGCACCAACGCCTTACTTATGTATTTTAGATGAGTATGGTTACTATGCTGTAAAAGGTTTTGCTGTAGTGCCTGCGCAAGCGCGTTCACTAGGGTTTTCTATAATTTTTGCTGGTCAAGATTTACCGGCTTTCCAAAAAGCTTCGAAGGAAGAAGCGTTATCAATTGGCGCAAACACGAATATTAAAATTTGCATGAAGTTGGAGGATCCGTTAGACACTTGGGATTTCTTCAATAAAACAGCAGGTGAATCCTATGTGACGAAAGTAGATTCGTTTCAAACGAAGCCAGAAAGTATGATGAATAATTATTTAGATTCACGTAGTTCATCTGCTGAAAAACGTGCGCGTATAGATTTACTTGATCTTAAAGAGCAGCGTGAAGGTGAAGCGCATATCTTTTTCAAATCTAAAATTGTTCGGGCAAAAATGTTTTATGCTGCACCAAGGCCTGTTAAGCGTATGCGCCTCAATCAATTCTTGAAAGTAAGCGCACCATTAACGCGTGTCATGGTTGATTTGGAGCGCCGTTTAAAGCGTTTTCAGGAAGTGCTTGAAATGGGCCGCTTTTTTAATAATGTGCATACAGATTCGGAAGAGATTAGTTTAATTGCTAAGCTCATGGAGGAAAATGAGATGCAAGAGCCAATAGAGCGCGGCGTAAGCGCTCTATTGGCTGTGCATGGGCAAAATGAATCTGATATGGTTGTAGAGGAAGCGCCGGAGTTACCTTCTGAACAATTAGATATATTTGCAGCATTAAGAATTGATAATTCAGTCGCATCTTTTATGTTAGTTGATGATTATGAAAAATTTGCAATGCCTTTACTTAATCGCGCTAATAGCCGAGAACAAGTGGCATTAGTAGAGCGATTAACCGGCAAAACAGATAAACATGCTCAAGGAATTGCTGAAGAAATTGTTAAAGATATGGGGATTGCAACCAATTATCCTCCCACCATACTGGATGTGCCTAGTGCTCCAGAATTAACCGATGTGGTTAATGAATTAATTGAGCGGATCAGAGCAGAGCGAGCTCGTAAAGAAGCCGCATCTTAAAAATGATCTTTCGCGCTCTTTAATTATTACTTTAGATTATAGTTTGCGGCTTTTTAGTTTCATCCAAATGCCGCCTTTGGGTCGCAAAGTGATTAAGGGCGCTAGCTCAATGGGCTTATCAGCCAATAATTTAAAATCAAATTGTTGCGCAATAATAGGTATGATTAATTGGGCTTCAAAGGTAGCGAATACGCTACCTATACAGGTGCGAGGCCCTAAACCAAAAGGTAAATAAGTATATTTAATGCGATTTTTTTTATTTTCCTCGGAAAAATTTAATGGATTAAAATGGTTAGGTGCTTGCCAATACTCGGGATGTCGTTGAATGACATAAGGGCTAATAACTATCGTTTTTTTTGCAGGAACAGCATAATTTCCAAGGTGGTCTTCAGCTAATGAGCGTCGGCTAATAAGCCATAGAGGCGGATAAAGGCGCAAAGTTTCTTCAAATACCATTTTGGTATAAGTGAGTTTTTCAAGATCCATCGTATTAGGAATTTTTCCGCCTAATGACTTAATAAGTTCCTGTTGCAAGCTATCGTTTGCGTCAGGATTGGTTGCTAAACAATACCATAACCATGCTAAGGCGGTTCCTGTTGTTTCGGTGCCGGTAACAATAAATGTTTTGATTTCATCAATCAGATATTCATTGCTAAGCACTGAGCCGGTATGTTGTTGAGCGTTTATTAATACGCTTATTAAATCTACATTCGTTTGCTTATTTGATTGTTGTCTACGCTCCTCAAGTAGGTTAGCAATAATTTGATGAGTGTTTTTCTTCGCTTTTTTAAAGCGTATGGTATGCGGGGTTGGCAGCCATGAATATAAAAATAAAGCTTTGCCAATATAACTATTGCCTAAATCAATAAAATCAAGAAAGTCACTTGCATATTCAGTGAAATTCCCACAAAAAATAGTTTTCGTAAGAATATTAAAAAGTAAATTAAACATTTCAGGCATAAGATTAATGGCTTGTTGCTGCGCAGCCAAAATATGCCAGCGTTGGCACAGTAGTTGTGTTTGTTCAATAATAAAAGCCGCGTATTGCGACAAGTGGTGATGGTGAAATAATGGTTGTAGCAATTTACGTTCAAGTAACCAAGAGTCATAATCAGGATTAGTTAATAGGTTATTACCTAATACCGCTCTAATACCTTGATAAGCTAGGTCTGTTTTAATATAGTTTTTATAATTTACTTTGAGTACATATTCAATATAATCAGGGTTATTCAATAAATAGTAACCCAAAGGGCCGGGGGTTTTACTAATATGACCATAATGATTTGCTAGATATTGTAAATTAACACAAGGATCTCTGCCAAATTCCCTAATCATAGTTAGGAAACCTGGGCCTGGAGGAAACTTTTTTTTACTTGCCACGAGCGTTACTACCTGACAAAATTCAATAGGCTGTAATGATAAAGGAAATTACATGTTAAAGAAATTGCATTGGTGCAATGTACTTGCCTCTATGCTGACAATTGTTTTATTGGCAGGATGTACCTCAAGTTGGCGCTACGCCCAACCTCAACCTAGCGAAACAGTTAAAAGTGCCGCGCTAGGTGTTGTAGGTGGTACGGTAATAGGGGCTGTTGCGGGTGGTGCGGCCACTGGCGCAGTTATTGGTGGTATATCTGGTGGCATTATTGGTCATTATTTAGCGAAACACCAAACTTTGGTACAAAAACTATCGGTTAACCATGTACAAGTTATGTTGGTAGGCGATAATTTGAGACTTATTTTACCTGCGGATAGATTTTTTGCGCCAAATTCTCCGGTAATAAACGAAAATTATTACCCAGTGTTAAATCAGGTAGCCGCCTTGCTTTATGGGCTTGATAAATATGTGGTGAAAGTATCAGGTTATACAGATAATGTGGGCTGGCCAGAGCGCAATTTGGCCTTATCGCGTCAACAAGCGCAAACCATTGCAAATTATTTATGGAATCGCGGCCTTAATGCTAGAGTTTTGTACGCAACTGGTTATGGATCGCAAATGCCAATTGCTAGTAATGATACGCAGGATGGGCGCGCAATGAATCGGCGAATTGAGATTAGCTTGCGTGAAATCACTGATGATAGAGCACAGTAAATAATGTTATGCGCCGAGTATAGATATAAAAAGTCTATTGAGCTACTAGATTTGTTCCCTAGGTATAAGCTATATTGCGCGATGGGCGTAGTGTCTAGGCTAGGGATTAGTAGTCAGATAGTTTTATATTAAACAAGGAACTCTATGTATGAGTAATGATCTAATCGAGCTAGTAAAACAGCGCAAGAATTTTTATCGTGATCATTATCACGGTATGAGCACATTTCTCATTGTAGTATTGTTTTTCATCTTTTTATTTAACTTGTTCATTTTATATTTATACATTATCCGTCCAGTACCTGATTTTTACGCGAGTAGTATGGATGGCAAGTTAGTTCAGTTAATGCCTTTAAATACACCTAACTATTCGAGCACACCACTCATTTAAATTTTCTTAATATTATTTTGGTAGAAAGATGCTATGGCTGATATGCCTGAAGATGCGGTCGAAGTAGTAAAATTGCGGAATGCTTTCTATAAAGATGGTTCCCGTAAAATATTAATTGCGTTATTGCTATGTGTGTTTGTCGTCTTAGTGCAAGTATTTGCTTTGGTTTATGTGGTTACGCATCCGCCTGAACCAAAATATTTTGCAACTTCAACCGATGGACGAATAATGCCACTGGTTCCGTTGGATCAACCAAATTTGTCGCAATCTGCATTGTTACAATGGGCTAATACAGCTGCAATCGCTGCCTACACCTATGATTTTGTCAATTATCGTCAGGCTTTACAGCAAGCTTCAGAGTACTTTACTCCTGATGGTTGGAATTCATTCATGGCGGCTTTAAAAAACAATAACAATTTAGATGCTGTTCTTGCTAAAAAGTTAATAGTGTCTGCGGTCGCAACGGGCGCTCCAGTGATTGTTCAGCAAGCCTTATTAGATGAACGTTATACTTGGAAAGTGCAAATGCCCATGCTGGTTACTTATCAAAGTGCAAGCCAGTTTTCACAACAATCTTTAACAGTTACTATGTTAATTACGCGTATATCGACCTTGAGCTCAGCGCGAGGTATCGGCATAGCACAGTTTGTAGCCACAGCAGGTGGCGGTTATAGTTAATAAAATTTGATTTGGAAATCCCATGGTGTAGTATGCCTGCGGTTTGCTGCAGGATATTATTTAATTGATTTTTTAAATTTTAATGGGTTTTATGAAGCAACGTTGGAATGCTAAAAAAATAGTTGTCGCACTTATTGTTTTATTAATAGGCTGTGATGTATCCCTTCTTTTTGCTGCGCAAGCAGGGACAGATGATGCTGCTACACAGTTGCAGTTGCAACAAATTGAGCAGCTCAGACAAAGCTTGCAACAGCGACAGCAGGCGGCACCTGCCTCTAATTCATCACCGCCAGCCATTAGTTTTCCTGGAACAGCAAATGATACTCCAGCGCCAGCTGCGCCTACGACAATCGCAACTTCACCAGCATTAACCCCATCTGCAATTAATCAAACAAGTGCGGCGGCAGGTGCAACACCGGGGAGTGCTACTGTGGCGCCTGGTATGGTTTCAGAAGATGAAGTTAACCAAGCAGCATTTGATGCGATGGCGAAAAGTTCATTACCCATGTCAGCAGCACAAATTCAACGCCTACGTCAATTATTTAGCCAAACACAATTTGCGGCATCCACTTTACCGGGGATACCACCCCGTCCTGTTATAAGCTCAATGTCTGTCAATTTAGCGCCAGGGACCACTCCACCTGCCGTACGATTGCAGCAGGGTATGGTTTCAGTATTAGGCTTTATTGATTCAACGGGTGCACCTTGGCCAATTGAATCTTATGACATTGGCAATCCATCGGCATTTAATATCCAATGGAATAAAACCGACAATACCTTACTCATTCAACCAATGACATTATATACCTATGGTAATTTAGCTATTAAGTTACAAGGACTTTCTACCCCTATTATTTTAATGTTATTTCCAGGCCAGAAGGTATTTGATAGCCGGTTAGACTTGCATATTTCAGGAATGGGGCCGAATGCTAAACCTATGCCTATGGGAACAGGGCTACCTAATAGCGCCGATCCGGATTTGCTAGGAATATTGGATGGCGTGCCACCCACAGGCAGTATAATATTACGAGTAACCGGTGGGGAATGTCAGGCCTGGGCTTCCGGCGAGCGCTTATTCGTGCGCACGCGTCTTACTTTACTATCACCAGGTTGGACTTCCACTATGTCTAGTGCAGATGGTATGCATGCTTATGAAATACCTAAGCCAACAGAACAAGCGCCGGTATTGCTCGCATCAGCCAATGGAAAGATCATTCAGCTCAAGTTAGAGGGGCTATAGGCTATTATGAATTCCAAACTTAAAAATATAGGTGGTCTTTTTAGGAATGCAAGAACACGTACCATAATAATATTCACAGGTATAATTTTAGCTTTTGCTTTAGTTATGGGGTTGGTTCGCTTATTTGGCACTGCTTCTGGCCCTGAATCTCAAGCACAACTATCTGGCCCTAGAGGTAACCTTCAATCAATTCCGGGGGGCTTTGATAGACCTGTTACTCCTGAATATGCTCAGTTGCAAGCAAAGCAAAATGTATTGCAGGCGCAGATTGCTGAAAAGCAAGGTACCAGCGCTATGCCAACTATTATTAGCTCTTCTTCTTATGGTCAAGCAGGTAAGGCAACCGTCAATGCTAATTGTTGTAGCAGCTGTTGTGGTCAGGGTACCACCGCTGGAGCTTTTCCCCCGAAAGTGTCGAGCTCTTTAAAACCTGGCACTTTAGTTTATGATGCTAACGGTAGTGTGATTGGCACATTAGGGCCGGATGGTAAAGTACGTAATGCAAATGGTTTAGTGGTAGGTGCGGTTGGTCCTGATGGATTAGTTCGTGATGCTAATGGCAATGTTATTGGTGCAGCCGGTGTGGCGGCAGCTGATACTCCTGTTTATGATGCTAATGGCAACCTGATTGGTACCTCTGGGGCAGATGGTAAGGTGAGGGATGCTAATGGCAATATTATTGGTACAGTAGGTTCGGATGGATTGGTTAGAGATGCTAATGGAAATATAGTCGGTAAAGCGGGTAACACTGTTGCAGGTACGCCTGCTTATGATGCTAATGGTAAACTTATCGGTTATGTTGGTTCAGACGGTAAAGTGCGTGATGCCAGTGGTAACATAGTTGGAACAGTAGGCCCTGATGGAACTGTAAGAGATGCAAATGGTAAAATTATTGGTAAAGCAGTTGTCTCGCCAGGTAGCGCAGGGACCCCTATTTATGATTCACAAGGACGACTGATTGGTTATGCGAGCTCCGATGGAAAAGTAAGAGATACCAGTGGCAAAGTGATTGGTGTATTAGGAGCAGACGGTAAGGTGCGAGATACCAGTGGTAAAGTGATTGGTCAAGCTGGTAATGTGGTTTCTGGAACGCCTGTTTATGATGCAAATGGTCGATTAATTGGTGTAGTAGGACCTGATGGTAAAGTGCGTGACGCGAATGGTAATCTCATTGGGACAGTAGGCCCTGATGGCGTGGTTAGAGATGCCAGCGGAAATGTCATAGGTAAGGTAGGGCCAACAATACCTGGAACGCCTGTTTATGATGCGCAAGGCCGATTAGTTGGAGTGGCAGGGGCTGATGGCAAAGTGCGTGATGCTAGTGGAAAAATAATTGGAACCGTGGGGATAGATGGTGTAGTAAGAGACGCCCAAGGTAATCCAATAGGTAGTACGAATGTTGGGCCTGCGGCAGCAGGTACTCTTCCCAGCACAAGCCAAAATTTAATTGGAGGTGTGCCTGGTGCAGCTACGTTACCAGGAACAAGTGGGCAACAATCCCCTCAATTACAAGCTTTAATGCAAAGGCAAGCAGCAGTAGTATCGGCACAAAAAGCTGAGCAACTTAGAATGCAAATTCAAAGTGCTATGACAGGACAAGCTAATCAATTGTTAGCAGCATGGGGA
Source organism: uncultured Gammaproteobacteria bacterium (assembly GCA_903897205.1). GTDB lineage: Bacteria > Pseudomonadota > Gammaproteobacteria > CAIUAS01 > CAIUAS01 > CAIUAS01. Next base: position 8,021 of record CAIUAS010000334.1, on the reverse strand, counting down.
CCGCCAACGCAAGCCTATGTTGCAGGCATACCGCCTGTTAATAAAGAAGGCTTAGCAACGAGTGGCGTCGCCGGTGGAACAGGTGTTAGTGGAGGAGGAGGTCAACCTCCGGCAGTTAAAGCAGGAACTGTCATGTTTGCTGTATTATTAACCGCAGTTGATACCGATGAGCCAGGGCCGATATTAGCAACAATCGCTGAGGGTAAATTTAAAGGTGGTCGATTAATTGGTAATATTCAAAACCAAGGGCAAAAAGTGCAATTGAATTTTAATACGCTAGTGCTGCCTAATATACCAAGCAGTATTCATATCAATACCGTGGCAATTGATGAAAAAACAGCACGAACTGCTTTCTCCAGTCGTACCGATAACCATTATCTTCTACGTTATGGTTCGTTGTTTGCATCCTCTTTTATTGAAGGTTATGGGCAGGCAACATTAACTTCTGGAAATACGGTTATTTCTAACGACACCACCACGGTGACAAAGTCGCCTAATTTAAGTCCTAGTGGTAAGTTCCAAGTTGCTTTAGGCAATGTGGGTAATCGTTATTCATCGGTGGTAGGCCAAATATTTAGTACGCCGCCTACTGTTTATGTAAATTCAGGTACAGCAATGGGGATCTTGTTTTTACAGGATCTGCCGGCATTACCGACAGGTTAATTGAAAATTTATGTTTAGTATGTATAACTGAGGCTTAGACCAATGGACATTGACAAAAATAAATTATCTGGCGAAGAAGAATATCATCCAAGTGATTATGATAGTTCAGCTATATTTGATGCTACTCCAACAGCAAGCGCCACTAATACAAATACTTTTGATAGCGGTTCAGCAAGTAGCAATAAAGCTGCCAATATATTAGAACATTTAAAACGTAAAAATATTGTAATTGCCATCGGTGTGATTATTGGTATTTTTTGCATCTATAAGATAATGGACGTCTTATTTACTCCTGGGGCACCTCGTCATAAAATAGTTGCTCCGGTACAAACGCAGATGCCTAAACCTATACAATCGGAAAATACATCAATCTCTTCCGCTCCTATGCCTGCAGCGACAAATGTAGTAGCTGCTATGCCAAGTAATCAGGAACAAATTGCAACAGCTTCAGTAGCCAATAGATTAAATACACTTGAACAACAAGCTAATACAGAACAAAGTAATTTAGAACGTTTAAGCACACAAGTAAATGATTTGCAGACATCCTTAAATAATATGGACTCTAAATTATCAAGCCTAACTACCTCATTGCAAGCCGTAGCTGCTGAAGTGGTTAAGCAAGAAGCGGTACAAGCCGCAAAGCAAGCTGCTAAGAAGAAAGCAAATAGCGTCGCTCAGGCAGCGCCTAAAGCGGTTTATTATATAAAAGCGATGGTGCCAGGGCGCGCTTGGTTATCCACTCAAAACGGTGGAACTATAACAGTCAGTTTAGGTAATAATTTACCAGGCTATGGAACAGTTGAAGTCATTGATCCGAGTCAGGGCACGTTAATCACAAGTTCTGGTGCTATAATAGGATATAGTTCTGGTGATAGTTAAGATTAAAAAATATGAGTAATAAAATCTCGTCCAGGTTAAATATTCTTTATGTAATTGGAGTTAGCTTATTGTTGGTAGGCTGTGGTGGAACCAATAAGCTTCAAATACAAGAGATGCTCGTAAATTTAAGTAGCAGTATTACTCCTTTTTGGCGCTTAGTCACAGGGGCCTCTTATCTTTTTGGGCTTGTTTTTGTTTTTCGCGGCATATTCATGTTAAAGGTCTATGGGGAAGGACGTACCATGATGTCTGGTCAAGCGAATTTAAAAGGGGCGCTGATTTGTTTATTAGTAGGTGCTGTGCTACTTTTTTCTCAGAGTATGTATGACACTTTATTATTCTCTACTTTTAGTGCAACTTCTACTTCACCTTTACAATATGATACCAACTCTACCCTAAGCATAGATGCTTATTTTTCGCTCTTGCGGTTTATATCATTAATTGGTCTTATTTCATTTATTCGCGGTTGGGTAATGCTAACGCATTTATCTAATCCTGGGCAGCAAAGTAGTTTTGGTAAGGCATTAACCCATATTATTGGCGGCTTATTAGCCATCAATATTCAAGGTACGATTAATGTCGTACAAGGTACGCTTGGAATGAGTTAGTAGGCCGCTTAAAAAGATTCATCAATATCACTTATACAAATGGCAGAAATCTTTCCCATAGTCTAAAATGGTAATGAGGAGTAATCATTAATTTGTTTCAATCAGCAGAGGAGTATTTAACGTGAGAGATAATAATATGCAAAAGCCAGTAAGAAAACGGCAAAGCTGGTTTCTTGCAGCGTTGGTATTAACAATTACAGGGTTAGGATTTTATTCGGGCTATGCTTTTGCAGCACAAACACTAGGTGATATTGCCACAACGGTAACGGATTCATTTGGTCAATTAGCAAAGCTTATCACGGCGGGTTCTTATATTGCGGGGTTGGGGTTTGCCTTAGGCTCAATCTTAAAGTTTAAATTACATAAAGATAACCCTCAGTCGACTCCAATTGGTACACCTATTGCATTGTTATTCATTGCTGCTGCACTTATCTTTTTGCCAACTATTTTCGGTATTGCAGGTCAAACAGTGTTTGGTTCAACCGCGATATCTGGTGGTGTAACTGGTACAAGCACATTCTAGTTTAATAGCCATGTACCCAATTAAGTTAAATATAAATCCAGAAGGATGGCGGGCTTTTACGGCGAGAAAGTCGGATACCGCCTTCCAGAATTTTGGTAAGAAAGTATTACGGCGTGATAATTATGCTTGTCAGTTTTGTGGTTTTCAGGCAAGAGATTATCAAGAAGTACTAAATCTGGATCAAAACTATATGAACAATAAGTTGTCCAATTTAGTGACAGCTTGTTGTTTTTGCACCCAATGTTTTTTTATTGAATCAGTTGGAATTGGCGGTTTTGGCGGAGGGAACTTAATTTATCTTCCTGAGATTTCCCAGAATAATTTAGATAGTTTTTGTCATGTGATATTTTGTGCAATAGCTAACGATACGGGTTATAAAACCACCTCCCAAAGTATTTATAGAAGTTTAAAAATGCGCACCCAGCCTGTAGAAGCACAATTTGGTGAGGGTAGTAGTAATCCGGCAGTATTTGGCCAATTGCTGATTGAATCAAAAGCCAAAGAGTCTGGAAATGTCGATAAAATTTTAGAAAATCTTCGTTTATTACCTTCACGCGCAAGTTTTCGTGAGCAAATTGAACGCTGGGCGGCTACTGCATTAAGTGAGCTTGCCGCTGAAGGGTAGTTTAATTACATATTTCAAACTTGGTATTACATATGGGCAAATGGATAGATTCGATATTAGATGGAATTGACTCTTTCCTGGCTTGGTTCAGCGTCTCCTTAAAACAAACCACAGAATCTTACTGCGATATAGAAACAGCGGACAGTCCAACCGTATTAGTAGCGCATGATGGTTCACTGATTTCTATCATTAAAATAATTGGCGTAACCACATTAATTGGTGTCCCTGAGTTTGAGCGTTTACACGATGGTTTAACGCTAACATTGCAAACTGCTTTATCAAGACCTGGTTATGGTATACAGGTTTTATTCCACTATGATAGACAGGGCGTCTCTGAGCTTATCAAAGAAATTTTAGAGCCAGCCCATCGTACAAGTAAACGATTAAACTTAACATTGGATGATTTATTTCAAGAGAGAATTAAGTATTTATCTGAATATTGTGCTTCAGAAAGTGTTTATTTGGTTTTATGGACCCGCCCTAGTAGTTTAACCAGTGAACAATTACAGCGCTCAAACAAAGACAAATTAAAATTAATTAAAGAAAAAAATATACCTCCATTTAGACGTACACAATCGCTTATTGCCGCAATACCAGATTTACGCGACGCGCATGATGCGTTTGTAAGATCCGTCATGAACGATTTACAAAGTTTGTATATATCAGCCTCTTTATTAGAAGTGCATGATGCTATCTATGAGATGCGTAATATTGCTGATCCAGAATTTACCGATCGCACTTGGCGTCCTGTATTGCCTGGCGATAAGATACCGGTTAAAGAATATAAAAGCTTTACAGGTAATATTTCTGATATCTTATGGCCTACCTTGGCAAGGCAAATATTACCTCGTGATGCCGAAATATTAGATTTAAGAACGGCACGAGTGGGGGATAAAATTTATTCCAGCGTGTTTATTGATTTGCTGCCAAAAGAATTAAAAGCGTTTGGCGCGTTGTTTCAACGCACATTAGCAGCGCGTATTCCTTGGCGAATTTCCTTCATGATTGAAAGTGAAGGGCTTCGATCCATGCGCTTTAAAGCGATGTTAGCAACCATATTAAGCTTTTCATCGGCGGAAAATCGTTTGTTAAGCGATGCTAATAACGTCTTAAAGTATATTGCCATTAATACAGATGATGCCGTTGTTCGTCTACGTGTTGCCGTAGTTACTTGGGCGCCAGTAGGTAATCTTCCTTTGCTGAGAACAAGAGCCGCTGAGCTGGCAAAGGCTATAGAAGGTTGGGGTTCATGTGACGTATCAGAAGTTTCGGGTGATCCCTTTGCCGGTGTGGTTTCAAGTTTTTTAGGGATAACCACTAATAATGTAGCAACAGCAACCGTTGCGCCTTTATCCAGTGTCGTCTATTTATTACCCATTACCAGGCCCGCCTCTCCATGGAAAGCAGGGGCTTTGTTATTTCGCACGCCAGATGGTAAGCCATGGCCATTCCAACCAGGCTCTAGCGAACAAACAACATGGATTGATTTAATTTATGCGCGTCCTGGTTCAGGTAAGTCCGTATTATCAAATACGATCAATCTTGCATTATGTTTAGCTGGCGGCTTACAACGTTTGCCACGCATTGCCATTATCGATATTGGCCCCTCCAGTAGTGGTTTAATTTCCTTATTAAAAGAAGCGCTTCCACTGGAACAACGGCACTTAGTAGCTTATCACCGTTTACGAATGACGCCTGATTACTCAATTAATCCTTTTGACGCTCAACTAGGTTGTCGCTTCCCAACGCCACAAGAACGAAGCTTTATAGTTAACTTCTTGACCTTGCTTGCAACGCCTTTAGGTGCAGAAAAACCATACGATGGTATTCCTGATATGGCAGGATTAGTGGTAGATGAACTTTATAAAAGCTTAGCCGATGGTGGTAAGCCTTATGCTTATACACCGGGTGTAGAGCCCATTGTAGACGGAATTTTAGAAGAAATTGGTTTTGTACAAGATCAGCGTACCACTTGGTGGGAAGTAACCGATGCGCTCTTTATTGCAGGCTTTGTACATGAAGCAACCTTATCGCAGCGTTATGCGATGCCATTAGTGGCAGATGCTGCTTCTATTTGTCGTACCCCTATTGTTGAAGATCTCTATGGCAAAATTACTGCCCCAACGGGCGAGAGTTTAATTAATGCATTTGCCCGCATGATTTCCAGTGCGGTTCGCGAATATCCCGTGTTATCACGTGTCACAAGCTTCGATTTAGGTGAAGCACGCGTGGTTTCTCTCGATTTAGATGAAGTCGCAAAAAGCGGTGGTGATGCCGCTGATCGTCAAACAGCGGTTATGTACATGTTGGCGCGTTATGCTCTAGCGCGGCATTACTATTTAACCGAAGATAACGTTAACGATATGCCGTCACAATATCGAGATTATCATAAAAATCGCGTTAGTGAATTACGTGAAGATCCAAAACGGATTGTGTTCGACGAATTTCACCGTACCTCACGTGCGAAAGCCGTCCGTGATCAAGTTATTATTGATATGCGTGAAGGTCGTAAATGGAATGTACAAATTGCTTTATTATCGCAATCTTTGGATGATTTTGATCAAGTAATGGTAGAGTTTGCTACTTCTGTTTATATAATGGATGCAGGCCCCGCTCAAACGATAGAGAAATCTGCCAAAATATTTGGCCTTTCGCCGACCGCACAAACGGCGCTGCGTAACCGTGTTCATGGTCCCCGCGAAGGAGGCGCAACCTTTTTAGCGCAATTTGCTACTAAGAGTGGGATGAATACGCAATTATTAACGATTACCTTAGGGCCTATTGAATTATGGGCCTTTAGTACTACCGTAGAAGATGCAACTATTCGTAACAAACTCTATCGCCGTTTGGGGCCAACTGAAGCACGTCGTGTATTGGCCAATATAGCGCCTGCTGGTTCCATTAAGAGCGTGGTAGAAAAGCGTTTAATTGAATTAAAAGAAGAGAAGGGATTGATCACGGAAGAATCTCGCTTGGGTATTCTTGATCAAATCGTTGAGCAAATCTTAATAGAATACTCAAGAAATCCAGATTTTCAACGCCTGCCTTAAAAACCTTATCGATCTTTATTGCAAAGCAGCAGGGCACTGAAATTGTTCCATTATTCCAGAAATAAAAGGATTAATTATATGGTTAGTGCTTAATTGATAACGAACGGCATTACCATCATAGTCTAAAGTAAGGTTATAACGTTCAGTATTATCCATCTGCTGTAAATTACTTTTACCCAACAATCGGAAAAATGCCCACGGTCCTTGAATGGTAGTAGTAAAACTACGATTTAAATGATCGGCAAAGGTTAACGATACCTCATTGGAGCTGTTATTGATTGGCCACACAAAAGCATGTTCGGTAGTTTGATCAATTTGATCCGATATTATTTTATCACCTAGTTTCAGTGAAAAGCGGGTAATACCTGGCTCAAAAGAGACGAGTTTCAAATTAAAAGGCACCTTCAGTTCATCATTGTTAGTAAAAAACATAGTTCGAATAATAGCCGCTCTTTCCAGTTGTGGTAAAACATTTGTCGCTAATTTAAGCGTTTGCCCATCCAGAGACTGCCATTGCCATTGAGCATGACTAGTATCAATAAAGGGTGATAAATATTGATTAAAAAAATTGGTTAATAAACCATGGTTGCCAAAAAAATATTTAAAGCTATTTAACGGAATATCCGTACTAGCAGATTTAGTTAAAGGATAACGGCCAATTAAATTGGTTTGATAGAACGGGATTATCTGTTGTTGCCACTGCGCATTAATATATTGCGCTGTATTATTTAATACCAATTTCCAGCTATTACTCGCCATTTGATTAAGCCAGCTCTGTAACGGAGCAGGAGCACTATTAGCCAGAAATGCTAATTGTGTGATTGGATCCGAATGATTGGTAGCTGAGTTTTTAAAGTGAGCTTTTGCCATTAAAAATAAATCTTTGCTGGCTGCATTGTTTTTAGTTGTCGACAATAAAAGGTCTTGTAAGTTCTTTAATTGGTCAATCACTTGGCTAAAACCACTGGGTTTTGTGCCAGCTAAACTCTGGCTAAAAGCCTTTAAATTAGCAAATTGGCTACTTAAATTAGTATCGATAGCTTGTAAATCTTGTTTGGTAAAATCAGCTGAATGCTGAGTTAAAACTTGTAAGTTCGTATTATCATTAACCGCTTTAATAATATGAATTAAGGGTGATTGTCGACCCAATAAATTTTCAAGCACCAATTGTATTTGTGTTCCCGTTTGCCATGGAATTAATTGCGTATTATTTAATAACATCTGCCATTGCGCTGCATAATCTTTTAAATATAAATCGCGAGTTTGTTCAACCAATATTGATAAATCATGAGTAGTTAAATTAGCGCGAGTAGATGCGCCTAGGACCCAATCGCCGCGCGCTAAACTAACGCTAACTGTTAAAATGCGATTTAGATAAATATCAGCAAATTGTTTATTCGTATAAATGCTGTTGATATTAAGGTTGCCGTTGCTATTTTGAAAAACTTGATTAAATATAGCCGTTTGTTCGGGGTTTTTGCTAATAGGATTGATTAAGTGAGTATTTAACTGTGCTTTTACAATAGCATAAGTCAATTCTGGCGCAGGAGTATTAGCCAATAAATTACGTGTTTTGATGACAAGATTTTGATTCAACTGTTGTGGCTTAAAAGGCTCCGTCAATAAAGCGGCTAAATGTGCATTTAATTGTTGCTGCAGTGCTAAATTATTAG
>CAIUAS010000333.1 GCA_903897205.1 uncultured Gammaproteobacteria bacterium | reverse complement strand
GCAAAGATAATTATCGAACAGTTTAGACCAATCTTAAATTTAGCGAGTTTTTAATGCAAGAATCACAATTTGTTTTTTCTATTTTCCTTATTTTCACCGGCGCCGCTATTTTGTCGACGTTGGCGCTCTATACGCGGCAATCCGTTTTAGTCGCGTACATGATATTGGGAATGATTTTAGGCCCCAGTGGGTTAAAGCTAGTGCCCGATATTAATTTGTCTCGTGAAATCGGTGATGTGGGTATCATCTTTTTGTTATTTTTATTGGGCTTAGATTTGAATCCCAAGGATCTGCTCCATACCTTGCAAAAAACTACCATTGTCACTGTAGTAAGCTCTTTACTATTTGCCCTAGTCGGTTTTGCAGTAGGTTATTTATTTGGTTTTACTTTTACAGAGAATTTATTAATTGGCGCCGCCTTAATGTTTTCCAGTACTATTATTGGTTTGAAATTATTACCTACCACTGCATTGCATCACCAGCCCATTGGCGAAATGATGATTAGTATTTTGCTGTTACAAGATATTCTCGCTATTTTAGTGCTGATTGCTATTCATGGCGCAAGCTTAACGGGTAATAAATTAACGGATTTAGCGTTAACCGTTATTACTTTGCCTGCTTTATTAGGTATTGCTTTTTTATTACAACATTATTTGATAGCCCGTTTAATCGCGCGTTTTAATCGTATTAAAGAATATATCTTTTTATTAGCGCTTGGCTGGTGTATGGGATTAGCCGAGTTGGCGAGATATTTTGGACTGTCAGCCGAAATTGGCGCGTTTTTAGCGGGGGTGTCGATTGCTGAAGGTCCTATTGCTTTATATATCGCGCAGAGCTTAAAACCCTTGCGTGATTTTTGTTTGGTTATGTTCTTTTTTGCCGTTGGCGCCAGCTTTGATTTACATTATTTACCACAGGTTATTTTTCCAGCAGTTATTTTGGCGGCGGTTGTGCTAGGCCTTAAGCCAGGGTTATTTGCTGCTTTATTACAATTAACGGGGCATCACGATAAAAAAGCTTCGATTGAAGTAGGTTTACGCTTAGGGCAGACCAGTGAATTTTCACTACTATTAGCTTATCTAGCAGCGGAAGGTTCGGCGGCTTTAATCAGTCCCAAAGCTAATTATTTAATTCAAGCAACGACACTCATTACATTTATGGTTTCATCCTATGTGGTGGTGTTGCGTTATCCTACCCCGGTAGCGTTTTCAGAAAAGTTGCGACGTGATTAATATAAGAATTATATGATGAATTTTACACTTGATAAAACCAATGATTTCGTAGAAAACATTTTATATGTTCCATCGCCGAATTTTAATGAGCGTCTTGCAGGAATTACTATCGATCTGTTGGTTATCCACGGAATTAGTTTGCCGCCAGGTGAATTTGGCGGGCCATTTATTGAAGCACTTTTTACTAATAGTTTAGAGCCAAATGCCCATCCTTCTTTTAAAGACTTGGCCGAACTGCGCGTGTCGGCGCATCTCTTAATTCGCCGCACAGGCGAGGTAATCCAATTTGTACCTTTTACCAAGCGTGCCTGGCATGCAGGAGTTTCAGAATTTCAAGGACGTAGTAATTGCAATGATTTTTCCATTGGCATTGAACTCGAGGGAACGGATACGCAGCCCTATGAAGATATTCAATACCAACAATTGGCAAACCTAACCCAAGTTATTTGCAAAGCCTATCCCACTATTACGCGCAAGCACATTGTAGGGCATTGTGATATCGCCCCTGGTCGCAAAACCGATCCGGGACCGGTATTTGATTGGAATTATTATCAGCAATTGATAAACAAGAGGTGAGGGTTAAGATTTGGCGAATAACAAAGGCTAAAACGGTAATCCGCTATTTATCAGCAAACTATGGCGACAAAATCCAAAAACTATTAAACTGCCCCTTCAATCAACTAATGTAGAAGTTAGCTATGCAAAATAATGACCAGTTACTTGATCAAGATCCCATTGAAACACAAGAGTGGTTAGAAGCCCTTGAGTCCGTCATCCGTGAAGAAGGCAGTGAACGCGCGTTATTTTTATTACGTCAAGTACTCAATTGCGCCAATCAAAATGGCTTGGCAGTAGGGGCTAGCCGTACAACTCCCTACATTAATACGATTGCGCCAGCGGCTGAGCCTGTTTTTCCTGGCGATAAAAATATTGAAGAGCGCATCACGGCATTACTCCGCTGGAATGCGATTGCCATGGTATTACGCGCTGGTAAAAAGGCCCCAGAGTTGGGTGGCCACTTAGCCTCGTATGCTAGTTCGGCGACCATTTATGAAACGGGATTCAATCATTTTTTTCACGCACAAACAGAAAACCATGGTGGAGATTTACTTTATATTCAAGGCCATACATCGCCGGGTATTTATGCGCGTGCCTATTTAGAAGGCCGTCTTAGCGAACAACAATTAGATAACTTTCGGCAAGAGGTCAATGGGAATGGCTTGTCTTCTTATCCGCATCCTTGGCTAATGCCTGAGTTTTGGCAGTTTCCTACGGTTTCAATGGGCTTGGGCCCTTTGCAGGCTATTTATCAAGCCCGCTTTTTAAAATACCTCGCTAATCGTGGTTTGGCCGATACTGAACAGCGTAAAGTATGGACGTTTTGCGGCGATGGCGAAATGGATGAGCCGGAATCTTTGGGTGCATTAACGGTAGCTGCACGTGAAGGTTTAGATAATTTAATTTTTGTAGTTAATTGTAATTTACAACGGCTCGATGGCCCCGTGCGTGGTAATAGTAAAATTATTCAGGAATTAGAAGGGGTATTTAATGGCGCCGGTTGGAATGTTATTAAAGTGATTTGGAGCCATCATTGGGATCCATTACTCGCCAAAGATGACAAAGGTTTATTGCGGCAACGTATGATGGAAACGATTGACGGTGAATATCAGAATTATTCTGTTAAAGAGAGTGCTTTTTTCCGCGAGCATTTTTTTGATAAATCCCCCGAATTAAAAGCATTAGTTGCTCAATTAAGTGATGAAGAGTTAAAACAATTAAAACGTGGGGGCCACGATTTACATAAAGTTTATGCCGCTTATGCCAGCGCTGTTAAACATAAAGGACAGCCAACCGTTATTTTAGTAAAAACGGTTAAGGGTTATGGATTAGGCCCCGCCGGTGAAGGTCAAAATATTACGCACCAATTAAAGAAGCTGACATTTGAGCAATTACAAACGTATCGGGATCG
>CAIUAS010000332.1 GCA_903897205.1 uncultured Gammaproteobacteria bacterium | reverse complement strand
CAGTAACGACCGCTTTCATAATAAATACTAAAGGTGTGAGCTTGATTCCTTGTTTTTCTGCTTCTGCTTGTTGGGCTTTGCGAAACGCTTCCAGCTCGGTAATGTCAGCTTCATCAAATTGCGTTACGTGGGGCACTAATAACCAATTGCGATGTAAATTAGTCGCTGTTAGACGTTTAATGCGTGATAGTGATTTTGCTTCCGTCGGCCCAAATTGAGTAAAATCAACTACAGGTGCCGTAGGTAAACCCATACCGCCCGCTTGTGAAGAACGCGCCAGTGCAGATTTCACATATTTTTGTAAATCTTCTTTTAAGAGGCGGCTCTTAGGCCCTGTTGGATTAACGCAGGTCAACTCAATTCCAAACTCACGCGCCAAACGACGCACTGCCGGCCCAGCATGCACATTACCAGTGCCTATTCTTTCAATGTCCCCTTCATCTTCTGGTACCGGCTTTATAACTTGCGTAGCCGATTCACTTGCTGGCGCCGTTTGCTGCGGAGTAATAGTACTGACTGTTTTTTCAGCAGACATACTAGCACCGGTTGTTTGCACTTCTAAAATAGCAATTAATTTTCCAGTCGATATTTTATCGCCTACTTTCACTTTCAATTCTTTAATAACACCGGCAAAAGGCGCCGGTAAATCCATAGACGCTTTATCGCTTTCTAATGTTAATAAACTATCATCTTTATTAACGGTATCTCCCACTTTAACGGGGATTTCGATTACTTCTGCATTGGCAACATTACCTAAATCAGGCACTAATACTTCTTTTTTTTCTGCCGCTGGTGCTGGTATAGCTGATTTTGCTTCTTCGGCAATTTCCATAATTAAAATTAAAGCGCCCGTAGCAATTTTACTGCCTGTTTTGACTTTAACTTCTTTAACAACACCCGCAAAAGGTGAAGGAATATCCATGGATGCTTTATCGCTTTCTAAGGTAATTAGCGCATCATCCACTTTAATGTTATCACCTGCCTTTACCGCAACTTCAATCACTTCAGCCTGATTAACATTACCTAAATCAGGTACTTTTACTTCTTTTAACGTTGCCAAGGGATTATCTCCTGCAAATAAATTTTTTTAAACGCTGACTGGATCCGATTTTTCTGGATCGACTTTATATTTCTTAATAGCTTCAGCAACTTTTGCTGCGGGTATTGCTCCTTCATCCGCTAAGGCTTTTAACGCAGCAATAGCAATATAATATTTATTAACTTCAAAAAAATGACGTAATTGTTCGCGCGTATCACTGCGACCATAGCCATCGGTTCCTAATACCACATAACGTTGCGGAACAAATGCGCGAATTTGATCGGCATATAAACGAATATAATCACTCGCGGCAATGACTGGTCCTGCGCGATCTTTTAGGCAATGAGTGACATAACTTAATTTCGCTTTTTTGGTAGGATGTAATTGATTATCGCGCTCAACCGCTGAAGCGTCTTTACGTAATTCACTAAAACTAGTAACACTCCATACATCCGCACTGACATCAAAATCTTTTTCTAACAATTCAGCTGCCGCTAAACTTTCACGCAAAATCGTCCCAGACCCTAATAATTGCACTTTTAATTTGGCTTTTTTATTAGCGGCTTCTTTTAATAAATACATGCCTTTGATAATGCCTTCTTCGGCATTCGCAGGCATTTCAGGATGATGATAATTTTCATTCATTAAAGAAATGTAATAAAAAATATTTTCTTGCTTTTCATACATGCGATGTAAACCATCTTGCATGATAACTGCTAATTCATAACTGTAAGTTGGATCATAAGCCACGCAATTAGGCACGAAGGAAAACATTAAATGATTATGACCATCTTGATGTTGCAAACCTTCACCCGCTAAGGTCGTGCGTCCGGCCGTAGCACCTAATAAAAAGCCACGCGAGCGCATATCACCCGCTGCCCACACTAAATCACCTACCCGTTGAAAACCAAACATGGAGTAATAAATATAGAACGGGATCATAGTTAAATTATTGGTTGAGTAAGATGTCGCCGCCGCCATCCAAGAACAAAATGCCCCTGCTTCATTAATTCCTTCTTGTAAAATTTGCCCTTTTTTATCTTCGTGATAAGGCATGACTTGATCGGCATCGACCGGCGTATATTTTTGGCCCTGCCAAGAATAAATTCCAAGTTGCCTAAACATACCTTCCATACCAAAAGTTCGAGATTCATCCGGCACAATGGGCACAGCACGTTGACCAATATTTTTATCTTTAACAATAATATTTAAAATACGTACAAAAGCCATGGTCGTGGATATTTCACGATCGCCGCTATCTTTTAGCAAACTAGCAAATGCTGCTAACGCAGGCACCGTTAATTGCTCATTTGCCTGCTTACGACGTGCCGGCAAATAACCACCTAATGCTTTTCTTTTAGCCTGTAAATATTCCATTTCAGGGCTATTTTCAGGTGGTTTATAATAGGGAATATGTTGTAATTGTTCATCAGAAATTGGCAAAT
>CAIUAS010000331.1 GCA_903897205.1 uncultured Gammaproteobacteria bacterium | reverse complement strand
TCTGAAAGAAAAAATAGACGTTTGGCGCAGGGTGAGTTTACTGATCTAATTGAAAATCATAATTCTGCTCATCGCGGTCATGTCAATGGTATACGCAATAAGAGCGTCTGTTTTGAGGGGACGATTAAGAGCAACGGAACAATGACGGTTGAGGATATCAGCATGCGCCATGGTTCCATAGCCGCTAGAGATTTATATAAAGCCCCAGGCGATAAAAGAATTAATCGACTTAAAGCAAGAGCAATTGCGTTTCGAAATGCGAGGGAAGGATTAAAAGATATAGCGCAATTACAGCTTGATGCAAGAATTGCTGAATATGGACTGGCTAAGGTAGCGACTGCTTATGGAACGGATAATCCATTAAAAGTGGATTGGTTTAATATGCAGCTCATATCCCCTGGACAGCCTGAAAATATTTTCACTCAATTATTTGCCGAAGCCCAGCATCAAGATAAACAATTTGAAGATACCTGCATGGCATTCGACAGACTTCGCAATGTGAAAACAACCGTCACTCTTAAAGATGGGCAAAATAAGACTAAGGAAGTGGCAATAGAAAGTAATATATCAACAATGGCTTGTGGCGTTAATTTTTCAAAAGGCTTTATGCACCCATGGCAAGAGGGAGAAAACCATCGTGGTTTTTTACAGCTGAGAGAAGAGTTTAATAAAACCACTCATCTCTTGGGGCATGATAATGCGAGTATCCCAAAAATTTATTCTGAAATCCCAACAAAGTTGAATGATTTAAATGAAATATATCAAGAAATTGATCAAAAGGTTGATAAGAAATTAAGTAATAAATTAAAGATATATAAGGATTATGAAAAAGAATTAACTCGTAATATGGGTTGTTATGAAGAAATACTAAAAAAATTCGAGGATGAAAACTTTAATCCGAATGTGGCTATTAACTATGACTATTTTGTCAAGGGAAAAAAATATACCAAAGATATAACCATAGATGAATTAGAAAAAAATATTGAATGGCTTAAAAAAGCGATCTACTTTATGGCTAAAGAATTTGATGCCGTTTATAAAGATGAATTTAATAAGCAAAAAAAATCTATTGAAGAAACTTTAAAGCAGGCCGAACGAGACATAGGGGGATCTCACAGTCTTATAGCAAAAATGGCAGAAACTGAGCCGGCAATGGAAAATATGGTTAATTTAACCAAAGCCCATCGTTACTTCCATGATATGCAAAAATTATTTTATAGCGGTGATTGGAAGAAAGATAAATATAATTTTGCTTTACAAAGTCGTTACAATAATTTAACTAGTCTGTGCGCGAATGTTTCTAGTGTCAATTGTGTTAGTGGCAATGATCGCAGTGCCGTGGAAAAAGTCTATGCGCAAGCTAATCGTAAAGTGGCCCATGACAATTTAATTGCTCCAGATGCGTATTCTAAGAAAGCTCAGGGCGATATCCTGCAAAAAGGGAATGTGCTTTACAGTGGTAGCTTGGCTACGATGAATGCAATTTACGATACCAGAGGTGGCGGCGCTAAGTTTGAAGGGGCAGGCATTGAAACTTTTGCCTTTTCAAAATATTTTGCCAAGTTAGGCAATTTTGCGTCTCATAAAGCGGAGAAGTTAGTAAGGTTATTTGCCTTGGGTAAGAAAAAGTTATCTGAAGAACTTACCTATACTTTAGGTTCGACTGATGGTGGAAGTGAGGTTAAAGCAAACAAACTGCTTGCCCAAGGAGAGATAACAAGTAAAACGGTTAGTATTGCTTACAACGTAACGCCACCGGTAGAAGTTCAATCGGTAAACTTCCAAAAAGTTGAAGGGGCTGCGGCTTCAGAAAATACGGAGTTTGCTGTGATTGATAAAGTAAGAAAAGCTTTGGAAGCACAAATTACGAGCGCAGTGCATCCAGAAAATACGAACTTTGCCGCGAATAAGCAGCTAGATGAAGTAGTGGTGGTTGTCCCTATAAAAAATGAAGGAGAAGTGGGGGAGGCTGTGAATAAACAAGTTGAGGGTTCAGCAGAGCCAAGCCAAACTAAAGCGCCAACCGTAGAGCCAACCTTTTCGTATCACCAATAATTCAGTTCCCAAAAAGGAAAGGCCAGTTTTATAACGCCTTTCCTCGCTTAATCCCACTAATCGAGTAACTTAAATATCCCTCAATTCCCTATTCACCGCGCTCAACAAGGCCCGAATCGCAGAAAGGGTGCAATCGCTATCAATTCCCACGCCCCAAATATGCGTTCCCTGTTTGTCGGCAATTTCAATATATGAAGCGGCGAGGGCATGAGTGCCTTTGGTTAAACCATGTTGTAGATAATCAACAACTTCAATCTCAATGCCACAACATTGTTTAAAAGCATTCGCAAGGGCGTTTAACGTGCCATTGCCGGTTCCGCTAATTTCTTGAAAATTTCCATGGTGCTTAATAGTGGCGCGACAGTGAAGCCTTTCTTTTTCAGTATTAACAAATTCTTTTTCAAAATTAATGGCCGTTAATTCATAGGGTGAAAGATTGGCAATGAATTCCTGGCAAAAAAATTCATTTAATTCTTCAGATTCTAAAGCGCGTCCTAGCGTTTTACTTTGTTTATCCAATAGGCCACTAAAGTCAGCTTGCATGATTTGCGGCAAGCGAAAGCCATAAACTTTCTCTAATAGTTCAATCGCGGTTGTATTAATGTTAGTCATACTATAATTCCAAATTAAGGGTTATTGTTGCCACCAGAGAGTCTTCGCGGCGTTGATTATCATAGCGGCGAAGCAGGTTAGGCTAGTTCTGGTGGCAGATTTTACCTGATTCACCGTAGACTGTCAGTTATTAAAAATTTGATAGGGCTGCCATATTTTGTTTTTAGAAAAGTTTTGTTATGCTAGCGAGGTTTTGCAAGGTGCAGTGCTTTGCTTGTGAAAGATTCCAGGTAAAGAGCTGCGGACGAATGTATTTTCTGAAATTTATTGAGGAATTTCTATGTATAAAAAGCTACTTCTTACAGCCGTTGTCGCAGCTGCTCTCGCAGGATGCCAAGGTAACAGTAACAACCCAAGTGCAACTACAGGCACAACCGATGCATCCGCAACAACCCAAACACAGCCTGCAACTTCTACTGGCAGTAGCACACCAGCTGCTAGCAGTTCTGCTACTGCTGATGCTTCAGCTGTGCCAGCGACAACTGCAACACCTGCTGCAAGCAGCACAGGAACTGCAGAAATGGGCGCTGCTCAAAGCACCGCTACAGCGACAGCTCCTGCTGCAACCGCTGAACAATCAAGCACAGCCGCTACCAGCAGCAATGCTTCTAGCATGCCATCTGCTGCAACACCTGCTACTGGTGCTGAACAAGCAAACGGCGCTATGCCACAAACAAGCAGCAGCATGCCAACTGAGCAATCAGCAGTAAGCACAAGCTCAACACCAGCCGCAGCTGCTCCTGAAGCAAGTGCAAATAGCATGGCTGCTCAAGCTGAACCAACGCAAACACCTGCTGCTACCAGCGCAACACCTGCGCCTAGCGCCGATGCTCATGCTGCTGAAGCAACAACAGCACCTGCCGGCACTGCTACAACAACAACTACTACACATTAATTTAGTGGTTTAATTTAACAGTGGTTGAGAGAAATAATCTCACCCACTGTTAAATATCTTAAAAGTCTCTTATTGAATTTATATTTTAATTCCTAACGCTCTGGTCAGATCAATAATTATTTTTGCCGTTAGTCCCCATATTCGATATTGCTCATATTGTATGACATGTATATTTCTCAGTTTCCCTTGGTAAATATAGGGTTGGCGTTGTTGATTGGCAGGATCTAACAAAAAATTTAATGGAACGGTAAATATATTTTCTACTTCATAAGGATCAATTTTTATTTGGTAATGCGGATCTATTAATCCAATAAAAGGGGTGACTGAAAAACCACTAACACTATTTAGCGGCGCTAAATTACCTATAATTGTAATGTGATTCGGGTTAATGCCAATTTCTTCTGTGGTTTCTCGCAAGCAGGTATCTTGCAGTGAATAATCGATTGCTTCTTTCCGGCCGCCCGGAAAACTGATTTGCCCTGCATGATGTGTTAAATGTGCAGTGCGTTCAGTAAATAAAACCGCTAATTCCGTGGTATCAATAATGGGAATCAACACGCTGGCGGGCAATATATTAGCGGTCAAACTTTGTTGTTCAATAGCTTGAAGTTCATGGGACGATTTTATTGTTAAGCGGGTTAGTAAATCTTGCTTTGTGATAATTTTATTCATGCGTATAAATATTATTATAAAGTTTTAAACTGGTCGAAGACTTGTAAAATAACCGCTATTTTTGCAAATGTTTCTGCATCTTCTTATTTTAATTTAGAGTCAATTGTTATTGCGCCACCAGCGTAGCAATAGTGAGCTTAGCGAGTCGAATAAATCGGCGGAATTTGCTGTGTAAGATAGTGCTTTAAACATAATAAAAATCATTAAAAAAATAGGTAACTTTATGGTATATTGTACGCTTTTAAACGAACACGTCATACAGCGGACTTAAATCAACCATGACACAGCCAGCCAACGAAGTTATTAACGTTACTATCGAATCAGAGCTCAAAACCGCCTACATGGATTATGCAATGAGCGTCATTGTTGGGCGCGCTTTGCCCGATGTGCGGGATGGATTAAAGCCAGTACATCGGCGTGTACTCTACGCCATGAGTGAATTAGGTAATGATTGGAATAAGGCCTACAAAAAATCCGCTCGCGTAGTCGGTGACGTGATCGGTAAAT
>CAIUAS010000330.1 GCA_903897205.1 uncultured Gammaproteobacteria bacterium | reverse complement strand
TCGTGCGGGCGCACGCACATTGCTCTTAACCCATAATATTGAAACGCTTGGCCAAATGTCCTGTAACCCTTCCATTGGCGGAATAGGAAAAGGCCATTTAGTCAAAGAAATTGATGCTTTAGGCGGGGTGATGGCGCGCGCCGCCGATAAGGCAGGCATTCAGTGGCGCACTTTAAACGCCAGTAAAGGTCCGGCGGTCCGAGCAACGCGCGCGCAAGCGGATCGAGTGCTATATAAACAAGCCATTCGCGCGGTCTTAGAAAATCAACCTAATTTAACGATTTTTCAACAGGCGGTAGACGATTTAATGGTTGAGCAAGATAAAGTGGTCGGTGTGATCACCCAAATGGGGCTTCAATTCCATGCACGCACGGTTGTATTAACCGTAGGTACGTTTTTGGCGGGTAAAATTCATATTGGTTTTGCAAATTATGCAGGCGGTCGTGCCGGTGATCCGCCAGCCTTAACGTTGGCGCAGCGCTTACGCGAATTGCCATTGCGGGTAGGCCGCTTAAAAACAGGAACACCACCACGCATCGATGGGCGTAGTATTAATTTTAGCGGTTTAACGGAACAGCCGAGTGACTTGCCGCTGCCCGTATTTTCATTTATGGGGTCTGTGAATGAACATCCGCAGCAAATTTCCTGTTTTATTACGCATACCAATGAAAAAACGCACGAAATAATTCGGGGTGGCTTAGAACGTTCCCCTTTATATACGGGCGTGATTGAAGGTATTGGGCCACGCTATTGTCCCTCTATTGAAGATAAAGTAGTACGATTTGCTGATAAGTTATCCCATCAAATATTCTTAGAACCAGAAGGTTTGGATACGCATGAGATTTATCCTAATGGTATTTCAACAAGCCTACCATTTGATTTGCAGTATGAATTAGTTCGCAGCATGAAAGGCTTAGAAAATGCGCATATTACGCGGCCAGGTTATGCTATCGAATATGATTTCTTCGATCCGCGTGATTTGCTGCCATCGTTAGAATCTCGCTTTATAAATAATTTATTTTTAGCTGGCCAAATCAACGGTACCACTGGCTATGAAGAAGCGGCCGCGCAAGGATTAATCGCCGGCTTAAATGCCGCCTTAAAAGCGCAAGAAAAAGCCGCGTGGTGGCCACGTCGTGATGAAGCTTATATCGGTGTATTAATTGATGATTTAATTACGTGCGGTACGATTGAGCCTTATCGTATGTTTACGAGTCGCGCTGAATATCGTTTGTTATTGCGCGAAGATAACGCCGATTTACGTTTAACTGAGAAAGCTTATGAATTAGGTTTGGTTGATGAGAAGCGCTGGCAAATCTTTTCAGAAAAACGTGAGTCTATTGCGCGTGAACAACAACGCTTGCAAGCAACGTGGGTGAGACCGCAAACAGCGTTAGGCGAAGCTGCAGAGCAATTATTACAACAACCTTTAATGCGCGAATATCGCTTAATGGATTTATTGAGACGCCCTGAAGTGACTTATGAAACCCTAATGCAATTACCTGATATTGCGCTGGGTTTTATCGATATTAAAGTGGCGGAACAAATAGAAATTCAAGCTAAATACGGCGGTTATGTTGAACGCCAATTAGCGGAAATTGCGCGTCAACGTCGCCATGAAGAAACTTTATTGCCCAATAATTTTGATTATAATAATGTCGTTGGTTTATCGTCAGAAGTGCGTGAGAAATTAAATAAAGCCAAACCGGTGACGTTAGGTCAAGCTTCACGCGTACCTGGAATAACACCGGTTGCTATTTCTTTATTATTGGTCCATCTCAAAAAACATGGTAATAAAACGGTCCTATGAAGTCATTAAATAATTTGCTTGCGCAAAAACTATCAGCGGCTAATTATTCTTTAACAGAATATGCGCAAACGCAATTATGCAATTATTTACTGTTATTAGATAAATGGAATCGCGCTTATAATTTAACCAGCGTGCGCAATATTAGCGATATGATTACGCTGCATATTCTCGATAGTTTATCTATTCTTCCTTATTTACAGGGCCGGCGTATTATTGATGTGGGCACCGGCGCTGGTTTGCCAGGAATTCCATTGGCGATTGCGCAGCCTGAATGCGAATTTGTTCTATTAGATAGCAATGGTAAAAAAACACGGTTTTTACTTCACGTGTTGCAAGAATTGCATTTAACCAATGTTGAAATTGTGCAGGCGCGTGTAGAAAATTATCAACCTGAAAAATGTTTTGACACCATTATCAGCCGTGCCTTTAGCAGTCTGGCCGTTTTTGCTCAAACTACGAAACATTTATGTGGTCCAGGTGGCCAATTATTAGCAATGAAGGGACAATATCCTCTCGAAGAATTAGCCGCTTTATCCGCAGTGTTTTCAGTGTTGGCTACCCATGAGCTGCTTGTGCCGGAGCTCAATGCACAACGTCATTTAGTTTGCTTAAAAATACCTGATTGACAATAGAATATGAGATAAGTAAATTGTCTGCAGCCGGCCGAGATGGTGAAATTGGTAGACACGCAAGTTTCAGGTACTTGTGGGGCAACCCGTGGAGGTTCGAGTCCTCTTCTCGGCACCAGTTTAATAAAGTCGTAGTGAATTATGCGACCTATTTATCAGCTGAAAATTTTCTGCAAAATAATCGTTTCTTCACGATCAGGCCCTGTTGATACCATTGCGATGGGAACGCCTGCTAAGATTTCAATGCGGCGTAAATAGCTTTTCGCATTTTGAGGCAAATCATCAAAATTTTTGATATGAGTTGTTTCAGTTTGCCAGCCAGGTAATTCTTCATAGATAGGTTTGCATTGGCTAAATTGATCAGCCGCTACTGGGAAATAAGCTAAAACTTTTCCATTTAATTCATACCCCGTGCAGATTTTAACAGTGGTAAATTCATCTAACACATCTAATTTAGTAATACACAAACCAGAAATGCTATTCAATTGTACCGCACGTTTTAAAATAACTGCGTCCAACCAGCCGCACCGGCGCGGTCTTTTAGTGTTGCTGCCATATTCATTACCGCGATTGCGTAATAATTCGCCTGTCTCATCTATTAATTCAGTAGGATAGGGGCCAGCACCAACGCGTGTGCTGTAAGCTTTGGTAATGCCTAACACATAATTAATCATGCGAGGCCCAACGCCACTACCCGTTGCAGCGCCACCTGCTGTCGTGTTAGAGGAAGTCACAAAAGGGTAGGTGCCTTGATCAATATCTAAAAAAGTACCTTGGGCGCCTTCAAATAAAACATTTTTGCCTGTTTGCTGATAATGATGTAATAGGGCGGGAACATCGGCAATTAAAGGCGTTAACTCATCGCTAATGGCCAGTATTTCATCTAAGGTTTTTTGATAATCAACCGGTTCTACTTGATAATATTTTTGTAAAATAAAATTATGGTAATTCATCACTTCTGCTAGTTTTTCTGCAAAAAGTTTTTGATTTAATAAATCGCCAATGCGCAAACCACGGCGGGCAACCTTATCTTCATAAGCAGGGCCAATGCCGCGCTTGGTGGTGCCAATCGCATTAGCGCCTTTTTCGCGAGCTTGATCGATAGCAACATGGTGAGGTAATACGAGAGGGCAGGTTGCGTTAATGCGTAATCGATCGCGCACAGAAAGGCCATTACTTTCTAATTCTTTAATTTCCGTTAATAAAGCTTCCGGCGAAATAACTACACCATTCCCAATTAGACATTGCACTTCCTTGCGTAATATTCCAGAAGGAATAAGTCGTAAAATAGTCTTGTGGCCATTGATGACTAAGGTATGGCCCGCATTATGGCCGCCCTGAAAACGAACGACAGCAGCAACATTTTCAGTTAACAGATCGACAATTTTGCCTTTACCTTCATCGCCCCATTGACAGCCTATAATTACAATGTTGTTTGCCATGATATTAACTCACAAAAAAATTATTAACGATATAAATTACAATAGTGCCGAAAAGCATGCTAATTAATCCGATGATACGTAGTGAACGATTATGCATGGTAATTAATCTTAGTAAAGTTTTGCGCCAGCAGTGCGGGCACAGAAAAGGTAAAATACCTTCAAACACAAAGACTAACGCAATTGCACTAAGAATTGTTTGCCACACATTTTTTTCCAATAGTTATTTTTTGGGTTCACTAGAACCATTTTCATTATTAAAATACTTAAAGAATTCACTGCCTGGTTTTAACACTAGCATATTATTCTGATTGCTAGAAAAGATTTTCTTATACGCTTCTAAACTGCGGTAAAATTGATAAAATGCAGGGTCTTGACTATAAGCCTCTGAATAAATTTTTGCAGCTTGAGCTTCGCCTAAACTACGAATCTGGGCCGCTTCTGTTTTGGCAGTAGCAACGGTTAAAGTCGCATTGGCATCCGCATTAGCGCGAATAGCTTCCGCTTGTGCTTTACCATTAAAGCGATGTTCAGTAGCAACACGTTCGCGTTCTGTACGCATGCGATCAAACACTGCATTTTGTACTTCGTTAGGCAGATCAATCCGTTTAATGCGAACGTCAATGACGCTGATACCTAAAGATTGCGCGCTATCATTTGCCAACTTACCTAGCGAATCCATAATCGTCGAGCGATCATTTGAAACAACATCATTGATGGTGCGACGGCCGAATTGCGCGCGTAAATTGTCATTTAATTGTTGCTCAAGTAATAAATTGGCTTGGTGTTCATTGCCGCCAGTACGCGTAAAATAAAGCGCTAAATTATTAATGCGCCATTTTACATAATAATCGACGATTAAATCTTTTTGTTCGGCGGTAACGATACGTGAAGATTTAATATCTAAGGTTTGTAAGCGAGTATCAAAAATTTTTACGCTATTAATTAAGGGCAATTTAAAATGCAGGCCTGGCCCCATGATATACGGTAGCTTAGCTTTTTGATTTGTTACAATATTACCTAATTGCAGCAACATGGCTTGTTGACCTTCTTGCACAACATACATGCTGCTATAAAGCAGTAATAACACAAATAAGCCTATGATAAATCCGATAGTTTTAGCGGGTGTCATTGTGAATATCCCCCTTCTGGTAAGCGACCGATATTAATGTCGGTATTGGTATTAACGCTATTAACTGGCGCTGGGTTGAAGGGCGCAGTGACGACAGGAGCGACGGCCGCAGCAGACGCTGTGGCAGAAGTTATTTTTGCGCTATTAGCTAATAGTTTATCTAAAGGCAGGTAAATCATATTATTGCTATTAGAATCAATAAATATTTTATTGCTATTGGTTAACACAGTTTCAATCGTATCTAAATACATACGATCACGTGTGACTGCGGGGGCGCTTTGATATTTAGGTAATAAAGCTAAAAACTGGGCAGTATCGGCTTTGGCTTTTAAGATAATTTGTTGCTGATAAGCTTTTGAATCTGCTAATAAACGCTGTGCTTGACCTTTTGCATTAGGCTCAACTTGCATTCCATAAGACTGAGCTTGATTTACAAAACGTTGTTCGTCTTCTTGGGCGCGGATGGCGTCATCAAAGGCATCTTTGACTTCTTCAGGCGCTTTTGCGGGTAGGAGGGCCACATCAGTAATTAATAAGCCCGTGTTGTAACGTGCTAAAATTTTGGTTAATAATTCTTGAACTTGCTGACGTATTTGTTCGCGACCTGAAGTAAGCACTAAGTCAAGATTGGTATGGCCAATGACTTGGCGCAACGCACTGGCTGTTGCTTGTTTTAAACTTTCAGTCGGGTTTACTACATTGAATAAATAGTTCTGGGCATCGTTAATGCGATATTGCACCGCCATACTGACAGCGACTAAATTTTGATCTTGCGTGAGCATTTCAGCAGCGTAAGTATAAGTATCAATTTTTTGTTCGTTTACTGTGTAAACATCATCGATTAAACGTGGCGCCCAATGGGGGCCCGGGCCAACCGTTCCAGCATATTTACCTAGCCTAACGATGACGGCTTGCTCCGCAGGATCTACGATAAAAATACCCCATAAGAACCATAGTCCTATTAAAGTACCCACGACGAGACCAACACCCATTTTATTGATTTTAAAAGGGAGCGGGGTGTTTGAATTTGATGACTGTGAAGATTTATTGCCAGTCAACATCTGGCTAAGTTTTTTAAGCGTATCGCGTATTGTTTGCTCTAAATCTGGGGGTGAGGTCCGCTTGGGTTTACCAGTCCACGGATCTTTATCGTTATTACTACCACCCGGTTCATTCCAGGCCATAACATGCTCCACTGTCAGTAAGAAAAATAGGATTTTAGGGGGCAATTGCCTTTCTGGCAACTTAAATATATTTAAAGTGCTTTATTTGGTAACGTACTATTTAGGAATAACGCTATTATTTTCACGATAAGCAAAAAACATGGCTATTG
>CAIUAS010000329.1 GCA_903897205.1 uncultured Gammaproteobacteria bacterium | reverse complement strand
TCTACCGCGTGTAGCAGATCTATTTGAAGCGCGTAAGCCAAAAGAGCCGGCTATTCTTGCGGAAATTTCTGGTATTGTTAGTTTTGGCAAGGAAACCAAAGGGAAGCGTCGCTTAGTCATTACTTCTAATGAAGGTGAAACTTTTGAAGCGCTGATTCCAAAATGGCGCCATGTGGCAGTATTTGAAGGGGAACACGTAGAGCGCGGGGAAGTCATCGCGGACGGTTCTGTAAATCCACACGATATATTACGGTTATTAGGCGTGGGTGCATTAGCTAATTATATTGTAAATGAAGTACAAGAAGTATATCGTTTACAGGGTGTTAAAATTAATGACAAGCATATTGAAACTATAGTTCGGCAAATGCTGCGTAAGATAAATATTATAGATCCAGGTGATACACGTTTCTTAAAAGGCGAACAAGTTGAAGATGGTCGTTTGAAAGATGAAAATCAGCGTATGGTGACGGAAAATAAATTGCCAGCGCGTCATGAACCTGTATTATTGGGTATTACAAAAGCATCTTTAGCTACAGATTCATTTATTTCAGCCGCTTCATTCCAAGAAACTACGCGTGTATTAACTGAAGCAGCAGTAATAGGTAAACGGGATGAATTGCGTGGTCTAAAAGAAAATGTAATCGTAGGTCGCTTGATTCCAGCGGGTACTGGTTTTGCTTATCATGCTGAACGCCGTCGTCAACGTCGTGTTGCTATGCTTGCTAAAAACAAACCTGCTTCGCCTATTGTAACAGCAAGTGACGTAGAGCAAGCGCTTAGCGAAGCATTATCAGAAACAGAAAATAAAAATCACAGAGCGGAAGGGGAAGTACAATAGCATTTATTTTTTCATTTAATGTTCAATTTAGAATGGACATCTAGTTGCTGTTAATGCGGTAAGATTAGATGTTCACTTATAATACTTGACGGTAATTTGAGTAAATATTCGAAAGTTGTTAAATAAAGAGATAAAATGTAAATAGATAGCTTGACATATTATCCAGGCCTATTTAGAATTCGCCCCCTTTCCACTTAATGAATATTATAGTTTTATAAACACTTAGGTAGGGTGCATGACCACAGTTAATCAGTTAGTACGTAAGCCACGTATACGAAAAAGAGCAAAATCATCTGTTCCTGCATTGGATGGTTGTCCGCAGAAACGTGGTGTTTGCACGCGTGTATATACAACGACGCCGAAAAAGCCAAACTCTGCTTTGCGTAAAGTTGCACGTGTACGTTTAACCAATGGTATGGAAGTGACTACCTACATAGGTGGTGAAGGCCATAACTTGCAGGAACACTCTGTCGTTCTTATTCGCGGCGGTCGTGTTAAGGATTTGCCAGGCGTGCGATATCACACGGTGCGTGGTGCTCTTGATACAGCAGGTGTTGCTGCTCGTCGTCAAGGTCGCTCTAAGTATGGTGCCAAGCGTCCAAAAGATAAGTAAAGGTGTCCATTCTTAGTCTTGATTAAGTTTGGGGCGGTGAGTGGTTTTTAATGAAAGATTTTTAGTGGTATCTGATAGGAAATAAAATACAATGCCTAGAAGAAGAGAAGTAGCAAAACGGGAAATTTTACCCGATCCAAAATTTGGTAGTGAATTAATCGCTAAGTTTATTAACTCTGTTATGCGTAGCGGAAAGAAATCTATTGCAGAGAAAATTGTGTATGGTGCCTTAGATAGGGTAGGTGAACGCCTTAAGGGCGCTTCTGGGCAGCATAAGGGTGATGGCGAAGGTGAAGGTGAAGGTGGAGATACTGGTAGCGCGGCGGCAAAAGGTGGGGCGGCTAGTAAAACCCGTCTAGCTGAGTTATTTGACCATGCGCTTGATAATGTTCGTCCTGCCGTTGAAGTGCGTGCAAGGCGAGTGGGTGGCTCGACCTATCAGATTCCAGTTGAGGTTCGTCCTTCTCGTCGTACGGCGCTTGCTATGCGCTGGCTAATTGATGCGGCTGCTGGTCGCGGTGAGAAGACCATGGTTTTACGCTTGGCGGCTGAAATCTTGGATGCTCTTGATGGAAAAGGTATTGCTGTTAAGAAACGTGAGGATACCCACCGTATGGCTAAGGCTAACCAGGCTTTTGCGCATTTTCGCTGGAATTAAAAATTAAGATTAAATGAATTAGAGGTATAATAACCGTGGATCGCGAAACCCTATTGGAACGATATAGAAATATTGGGATTATTGCGCATATTGACGCCGGTAAAACAACGACAACTGAGCGTATTTTATTCTATACAGGTGTTTCACATAAAATAGGTGAAGTTCATGATGGTAATGCTGTTATGGATTGGATGGAGCAAGAGCAAGAACGTGGCATTACAATAACTTCAGCAGCGACCAAGTGTTATTGGAGTGGTATGGCGCAACAATTTCCTTTGCACCGTATTAATATTATCGACACTCCTGGGCATGTTGATTTTACAATTGAGGTAGAGCGTTCTTTGCGTGTGCTTGATGGTGCTTGTGTGGTACTTTGCGGTGTAAGTGGCGTGCAGCCACAATCTGAAACTGTATGGCGGCAAGCTAATAAGTATGGAGTTCCAAGAATTATTTTTGTTAATAAAATGGATCGTGCTGGTGCAGATTTTTTGAAAGTTGTTAATCAGGTTAAAAAACAGCTTGGAGCTAACGCTGTACCCATTCAAATGGCCATTGGTGCTGAAGATAAATTTGAGGGTGTTGTTGATTTAGTTGAAAATAAAGCTATTTACTGGGATGATTCAAGCCAGGGTATGCGCTTTGAATATCGTGACATTCCTGCTAATTTAGCTGAGGTTTGCAAAACATTGCGTGATCAAATGGTTGAGGCGGCGGCAGAGGCTTCTGAGCAGTTAATGAATAAATACTTGGAAGGTGTTGAATTAAGTAAGGAAGAGATTAAGCAAGGGTTACGTGCGCGCACTCTTCGCAATGAAATCGTACCGGTTTTTACTGGTTCCGCTTTCAAGAATAAGGGTGTGCAGGCTATGCTTGACGCTGTTATTGAATACTTACCGGCACCTAATGACATTCCTGCTATTAAAGGTATTTTGGATGATGCCGCTGGTACTATTGCTGAGCGCCATCCTTCTGATGAGGAGCCGTTTTCAGCGCTAGCTTTTAAGGTGGCGACTGATCCATTTGTAGGTTCTTTGGTATATTTCCGTGTTTATTCAGGAATTTTAAAGAGTGGTGACACTATTTATAACCCTGTTAAAGATAAAAAAGAGCGTATTGGCCGAATAGTACAAATGCATGCGAATAGTCGTGAAGAAATTAAAGAAGTACGTGCGGGCGATATTGCTGCCGCGAGTGGTTTAAAGACGGCAACAACGGGTGATACGTTGTGTGATAT
>CAIUAS010000328.1 GCA_903897205.1 uncultured Gammaproteobacteria bacterium | reverse complement strand
ACAGTAGCCGATGCTCTAAAACAACACCCCACCTATTTCAACGCAATTTTCTGCAATTTAATCGACGCGGGTGAAAAATCCGGCACAATGGATTTAATGTTTACCCGGATTGCCACTTACAGAGAAAAATCAGCCTCATTAAAAGCAAAAGTCAAAAAGGCTTTATTTTATCCCTCCGCCATTTTAATCGTTGCCTTGGTTATTTCTGCTGGCTTGCTTATTTTTGTAGTGCCACAATTTGCCAACCTTTTTAAAAACTTTGGCGCCGAACTGCCCTTGCCCACTCGCATCGTCATGAGCTTATCCGAATTCGCTCAAAGTTATTGGTGGATCATGGTTGCGATATCGATGGCTTTAACAGGAGGCTTTAAAATTGTTTGGAAAAAATCGCTCGCATTTGCTCATGCAGTTGATAAGCTACAACTTAACATTCCCATTATAGGCATTATCATGCAAAAAGCCGCCATTGCGCGCTTCGCGCGCACTTTATCAACTACTTTTTCAGCAGGATTGCCTTTAATAGATGCGCTAAAAACTGCAGCGGGCGCGACGGGTAATTGGTTATATTACAATGGCACTGAAAAAATTCGCGAGCAAGTCTCCACCGGCCAAACCTTAAAAGTCGCCATGCAAAACACCCAATTATTTCCCAGCATGGTTGTACAAATGATAGGCATCGGCGAGGAATCTGGTGCTTTGGAAAATATGCTAACCAAGGTGGCTGTTATTTATGAAGAAGAAGTCGACAATGCCGTTGATAGTTTAAGCAGTTTATTAGAACCATTAATTATGGTTGTGCTAGGCACAATGATTGGCGGTTTAGTGATTGCTATGTATATGCCCATCTTTAAGATAGGCAGTATTATCCATTAATTAAATTGAAATATTATGATGATTATTTTATTCACCCAATACTTATACTTTTTTTTATTTACCTGCTTTTTAATTGGCTTAGCCATCGGTAGTTTTTTAAATGTCGTTATTTATCGTTTGCCCATTATGCTGCAAAATGCATGGCGCGGTGAATGTTGCGAGTTATTACAATTAGAAAATAAAAAAAACAACCCTATTAATTTAGCATTACCCCATTCATTTTGCCCGCACTGTCAGAACAAACTACGCAGCTGGCATAATATTCCAGTCATTAGTTATCTTTTTTTAAAAGGCAAATGCGCCTTTTGTAAAACCCCTATTACTTGGCGCTACCCGCTAATTGAATTAATGACGGGATTAGTGACACTTTTTATTGCTAGTTACTACGGAATTAGTGGGCAAAGTTGTGCAATCATGCTTTTCACTTGGTGCTTAATAGCGCTCACTTTTATTGATTTCGAGCATCAACTCTTACCCGATATCATTACGCTCCCACTTTTATGGGTTGGCTTATTGCTTAATATCTCAGGAACATTTACCACCCTGCCCGCTGCGGTTATTGGAGCGGTCGCAGGTTATCTCAGTCTATGGTCGGTTGCTAAACTATACGAATTAGCGACGGGCAAAGCAGGCATGGGTTATGGCGATTTTAAATTACTGGCTTTAATCGGCGCCTGGTTAGGTTGGCAAATATTGCCTTTAATTGTTTTATTAGCTTCTTTGCTAGGTTCAATTGTTGGCATTAGTTTAATTATATTTAAAAAACATGACCGCCACATCCCGATTTCATTTGGGCCTTATCTTGCTATCGCAGGCTGGTTAGGTTTGTTATTTAATAATGAATTACCCAAAATTTATGGGTGGCTTATTTAGTAGCCATTAAAACAAACGCTCCAGTAAAGGGGGGGGCGAACAGAATGTTATTAAGCATTTGCTAACTTACCACCCACTGATTTACTATGAGCACTTTCTGAATAATTAGATTCAAACTAGGAAATCTATGTCATCACCCATTGCTGTTTTAGGAGCTGGTTCTTGGGGCACTGCGTTGGCTATTCATTTAGCGCGTAATCAACAGACCGTACATCTGTGGGGGAATAATGCTGAACATTTGCAAGCGATGCAAAGGGCCCGTTGCAATAGCGTTTACTTACCTGACATACGTTTCCCTGACAATATTGAAATATGCAGCGATCTAGCACACGCGCTAAGTAACGTACAAGATATTTTAATTGCCGTACCTAGCCATGCCTTCAGAGAAACTTTAACTAAAATTAAACCCTTCATTGCGCAAAATGCTCGATTAGTCTGGGCAACTAAAGGGCTTGATCCCTTACATCATCAACTACTCCATTATGTTAGCGATGAGTTACTAGGCGAACGTTCATTGGCCGTTTTATCAGGGCCAAGCTTTGCTAAAGAAGTCGCTGCCGGCTTACCCACCGCAATAACACTAGCCGCAAACGCTAGCGAATTTAGCGAAGATTTAATTAAGCGTTTTCATTCTCCTAATTTCCGCGTGTATCACACCAAAGATATGATTGGCGTAGAATTAGGCGGCGCCATGAAAAACGTATTAGCTATTGCCGTAGGGACTGCGGATGGCTTAGGTTTTGGCGCCAATGCGCGCGCCGCATTAATTACCCGTGGTTTAGCAGAAATGGTTCGCTTAGGTTTGGCGCTTGGTGGCCAACGAGAAACTTTCATGGGCTTAGCAGGCATGGGTGATTTAGTATTAACCTGCACAGATAATCAATCGCGTAATAGGCGCTTAGGACTGGCTTTAGGCATGGGCAAAACAATAGAAACGGCCATGCAAGAAATCCACCAAGTTATCGAAGGCATTCAAACGGCCGCTGAAATTTATCACTTAGCCAAAAGCCTCTCTATTGAAGTACCCATTACCGAACAAGTTTATCAAATTTTACATCAAGGCTTAGCCCCTCAAATCGCTGTCAATAATTTGCTTACTCGCGAACCCAAAGCGGAAAGTATCTAAGTAAAAATTAAAAGAGCCATTCTTTATAAGGATTATAACGTGCAAAAAATATTATTTACCCTTTTAAAATTGATCGCAAAAACATGCTATTTAACGCTGTTAGCGCTTATAGTAATCGTTCTATTTTCAGTGGCTGCGCCTTACATTAAAAATATTAAATCTCACAGCTATATTCATGACATTCTCAATTATGAACAATGGCTCAGAACTCAACTACGCGCTTATATCTTAACCGATAGCGTTGGCAAAGGCTGGCAGCGACTTATCCTCATAGTAGTCGCTTTTATTAGCGCTCATATTTTCTCTCGCATTGCCGACTACTTTTCAACACTCGCTAGCTATCATCAATATAAAAGTGAATTAAATAATTTAAAAGAAAAACTAAGCAACTCTGAAAGTTATGCTTCCTTAGGCAACAAACTTGAAGAATTAAAATCTTCTTCAAAAAAAGATCGAGAAGGCTTACTTAAAGAATTTCTCTCGCTTAAAAAAGAACTGGATAGCTCAGGACGAGAGTTGGCCTTTCTATCCATCGATGTAGTGGGTTCAACTGAAATGAAACAAGGCGAAGAACCCACCGTTATTGAATATGACTTCAAAATGTATCGGCATTTTGTGGAAGAAATTTTAAGCAAGCACAATTGCATAAAAGCTACCTGGACACCCGATGGTGTGATGTGTTGTTTCGCCACAGTTGATGAAACTATATTAACGGCAAAAGGAATCATTAATGGGCTAGATGATTTCAATCGAAATATTAAAAACATGAAGAGTGATTTTAGAGTGCGCTGCGGCATTAATTCCGGCTTTTTATACTTCGATGAATCTGCTCCCCTCGAACAAATAAGTGATCGCGTAATTGATATTGCCGGGCACATGCAAAAATATGCGCAACCTAATACCATTAACATAGCCAAATCGAGCGTAGAACCCCTAGTAGCCCGCGATGGAATACAACCCTCTGGCAAAGAAATTGATGGCTATGAAGTCTATGAGTGGAAAAAATAATTTCACTTGACGGTATTAATTAAACCGCCCGCTAATAATACTTTAATTTCTCTTGGGCTTAATTTATGTTGCGTACGATACGATTGCGTTTTGGTTTTATTAAACACCACTAATTCCTTGCTTTTTTGCATGACATCCCGCACATTTTCGATTAATAATTCGTCCATGAGGTCAATCTTGTCATAATCATTTTTCTCAACAAATAATAAAGGCAAAATTCCAAAATTTATTAAATTTTGCTCATGTATGCGCGCAAAGCTTTTTACAATGACCGCTCTTACGCCTAAATAGCGCGGCGCCAATGCGGCATGCTCCCGACTAGAACCTTGTCCATAATTTTCACCGCCAACAATTAAAGATCCTCTAGCTTGATATTGCAGCGCACGCTCAGCATAACTTTCATCTAACACTGAAAATAAAAATTGACTAATGGCTGGAATATTACTCCGATAGGGCAGCACGCGCGCTCCGGCCGGCAAAATAGTATCCGTTGAAATATTATCGCCTACTTTAATTAACACGGGCCCTGCGATAGTTTCTTCTAATGGCTTCATTTCTGGCAATGATTTAATATTAGGCCCTTTTTCTAATTTAATGGACTCA
The DNA here is from genome assembly GCA_903897205.1 of uncultured Gammaproteobacteria bacterium. GTDB lineage: Bacteria > Pseudomonadota > Gammaproteobacteria > CAIUAS01 > CAIUAS01 > CAIUAS01. The sequence goes on along the minus strand of CAIUAS010000328.1, from coordinate 4,030 downwards.
CCTTCTTTAGCAGGCGGTATTAACATATCAGTATTAATAATAATTTTGTTCGGTTCTGTTAAACGAGGACATGGCATATCCAGGGTGCGCGGATCAGTTATGACACCTGTTAATGCCGATGCCGCTGCTGTTTCTGGACTACACAAATAAACCTGATCTTCTTGGGTGCCTGAACGGCCAGGAAAATTGCGCGGAACCGTGCGCAAACTTATTTTACCGGTAGCTGGCGCTTGCCCCATACCAATACAACCGTTACAACCCGCTTGATGAATCCGCGCGCCTGCATGAATTAATTTAGCTAGTATTCCCATGGCAACCATATTTTCTAAAATCTGGCGCGAAGTGGGATTAATATCAAATGAGACATTGGCGGCAACTTGCTTGCCCGCGACTATCTCTGCCGCAATCGCAAAATCCCGTAATCCAGGATTAGCGGACGATCCCACATACGCTTGATAAATTTCCCGCCCCGCCACTTCTCGTACAGGCACCACATTATCAGGGCTGCTGGGTAAGGCAATTAATGGCTCTAATTGCGAGAGATCAATTTCAGCATGCTCATCATAAGCAGCATGGGGATCGGCTTTTAATTCTTGCCAATCCTGTTCGCGTCCTTGTGATTTTAAGAACTCACGTAATCTTTCATCCGAAGGAAATAGCGATGCAGTGGCGCCTAATTCCGCGCCCATATTAGCAATCACATGCCTATCCATTGCGCTTAATTCAGCTAAACCCGGCCCATAATATTCAATGATTTTACCAAGGCCACCTTTAACAGTATATCGGCGTAACATTTCTAAAATAATATCTTTTGCACTCACCCAATCTGGTAATTTACCTATTAATTTAACGCCCCAGATTTTTGGCATTTTAATATGAAAAGGTTTTCCCGCCATGGCCATCGCAATTTCTAAACCCCCTGCACCTATTGCCAACATTGCCATTGAACCACCCGCGCAAGTGTGGCTGTCGGAGCCCAATAAAGTTTTACCAGGTATACCAAATCGTTCCATATGCACAGGATGACTGACACCATTGCCTGGCCGGCTATACCAAAGACCAAACCGGCGGCAAGCGCTTAATAAAAACAAATGATCATCGGGATTTTTAAAATCCGTTTGCAATAAATTATGATCGACATACTGAGCCGAAACGTCCGTTTTAACACGCGACAAATTCATCGCTTCAAGTTCTAACATGACCAACGTACCCGTAGCGTCTTGGGTAAGCGTTTGATCCATACGCAGACCAATTTCTTCTCCAATCTGCATGTTTCCTTCAAGCAAATGTGCTTCAATAAGCTTTTTGGCAAGATTTTTTTCCATCCGACTATCTCCTTTCTCTTAAAGTATTCACTTTAATTATGACATATAATGAGCCATTATTTGGTAAGATATTGCTTCCATTAAACGTATTATAAAGCTTTAGTTCACCTATAAGTTTAATTAACCCACATGAATTATTTTATTGATGCTTTTCACAATTTAATCGCCACCAAGCTACGCACTTTATTAGCTATGCTAGGAATTTTAGTAGGAACGGCTTCCGTCGTTGCGATGGTATCCAGCGGTGAATTAGCAACGCAACAAGCATTAGCGCAATTTAGAAGTTTAGGCACCGATATGCTATCGCTCACGCTATTCAGTCAGGAAAACAAAGATATGGCTGAAAATACCGATATCGATCTCAATACGGTTTTACAACTGCCAAAAAAAATTCCTGTCATCACTAATATCGCTCCTTATATCTTGCTATATAACAACACGATTTACAGCGACACCAGCTTACAAACCAGCGTTATTGGCGCAACAGAATCTTTACAAGCCGCTATCAAAATCAAAATGTTACAAGGTCGTTTCATCTCCGACTTAGATGGTTATACCCCCTATTGTGTTATTGGCAAGCAAGTTTATCTACAATTACAACCGCAATTAGGCGATCCTATTGGCAAACAAATTAAAGTAGGAAAAATGTATTTTACGATTGCGGGGGTCGCTGATGATTGGCAAGAAAATAGTTTTTTCAACCAAGATATTAACAACTCTATTATTATTCCCATAAAGACAGCCAGCCTACTCAGTAAATATGCCAAAATAAATAATGTGGTTATGCGATTAACCGACAGCCCCAACATTAATCAGCTTGAAGAAAAAATTAAAATCAATTTAATTGGCCTTAATTCAAGTAAAAAAATATTTTTCAGGAATGCGAAAGAATTAATTAAAAGCATGACTAATCAACATAAAATTTTCACTTGGTTATTAGGCTTAATTGGTAGCGTTTCACTGATGGTCGGTGGCATCGGCGTGATGAATATTATGTTGGTCTCCGTGTTAGAACGTCGGCGTGAAATTGGTATACGCTTAGCGTTAGGCGCCAAAAGACGGGATATCCAACTTATGTTTTTAAGTGAAGCGATTGTACTTTCCATCACGGGCGGTTTTTTAGGCATTTTTCTAGGCATTTTAATTTCGTTTATCATAGCCCAATTTGCGCATTGGGAATTTGCCGTGTTTTTATTTCCGCCTTTAGCAGGCTTTATGGTATCTGCATTAACAGGCGTATTTTTTGGTTATTATCCTGCGTTACAAGCAGCTCGCCTGGATCCCATTGAAACATTACGCATTGAATGAGAATAATTTATGCCAAAAAAATTTGCGGTATTGGGTAACCCCATCGTTCATAGTCAATCGCCTGCAATCCATCAAGCCTTTGCGGCTCAATTTGGAATTAAATTAAGTTATGAACGTATACTAGTCCCTCTCGATCAGCTCGCAGAGGTGTTGCATCAATTCCAAAAAAACGGCGGACAAGGCGTCAATATAACTGTCCCTTTTAAAATAGAAGCCTTCCCCTTAATAGCCAATAAAACCGCGCGAGCCACTAAAGCGGGCGCAATTAATACCATTGCCTTTAATCACAACGCTTGCTTAGGTGACAACACCGATGGGATTGGCTTACTACGCGACTTAACCCAAAATCATGAGTTAGATTTAACTGACCAGCGAATTTTAATTTTAGGCGCAGGTGGCGCGACTAAAGGCATTTTGCAAGCGCTGTTAAGCGCTAAACCCGCTAGCATTACCATTGCTAATCGGACCTTAATTACCGCAGAAAAACTTGTTGCGGATTTTAGTGATTTAGGCCATTGTAGCGCCTGCAATTTAAACCAAATTCCGGACCAGCCGTTTGATTTAATTATTAATGCCACCTCTGCCGGTGTAAAAGGCGAATTGCTAGCATTAGCAGAACCCATTGTTAACAATAGCATTTGTTATGATTTAGCTTATGGCTCGGCAGCACAACCTTTTTTGAATTGGGCAAAACAAGGTGGCGCAATTAATTATTATGATGGCTTAGGCATGTTGGTTGAACAAGCAGCCGAAGCTTTTTATATTTGGCATCAACTGATGCCAGCAACTAAGCCTGTTATAAAATTATTAAGGGCTAAACTTTAGTTACTAAGGTATTAAAAAATTATGCGTTTACCAATCACTCGCAGTTTAGATTTACTCGCTTGCCTTATAGGCTGTTTTGTTTTGGCTAGCGCTTTTTATTTAGAAATCTATATAGGATTAAAACCTTGCCCCTTATGTGTGGTACAACGCTTTATTCTACTCACCCTTATTATCTTATTTTTATTAGGCAGTTTATTGCCGCTGCTGGGCTTTATTAGGCGTTTTTATCATTTTTTAGTCTTGCTTATTGCAAGCTCAGGGATGGCAGTAGCCGGACGCCATGTTTGGTTAACCACCTTGCCGCCGAATAAAGTTCCTTCATGCGAAGCTAGCATTAACTTATTATTAAAATATCTTCCTATTAAACAGGCGGCCAAAATCATTTTTCAAGGTGGAGGTGATTGTAATCAAGTTAATTGGTATTTCTTCAAATTAAACTTACCCACCTGGGCGCTAATTTCTTTTATTATTTTGGGCTTAATCGCTTTGTGGCAAGTGATGCATAAAGATAGATTATGGGTAAAATAACCAAAATATGCTGCGGCAAACCGCAGCGTATTAATTAATTAGTT
>CAIUAS010000327.1 GCA_903897205.1 uncultured Gammaproteobacteria bacterium | reverse complement strand
TATATTAAATATTGATAAAGCGGATTATCTAAAACAATTGGCCAATAATATCACTGCAATAAAATTATTTGCCTATCTAGATGAACTCTATCAACTACGAAATCAGTTAAATAAAGCGGTACAACTCAATCAACAATTATTAATTGAAACGATTTTTTCAAAGTGGTATGAATATGCAAGCAAGTCAGCTCGTGCTTAATATAGTTAATAAAAATGAATTATTTATTGCCTATATGCCTTTTATTAAAAACGGTGGTTTATTTATTGCTGCCAAGCAGCCTTTTCAATTGGGCGAAAAAGTGACTTTTACCCTAAACTTATGGTGTTTAACTTCGCCAGTAATCATTACAGGAACAGTCGCATGGATAACACCTTTGCAGGCGCAAGGAGAACGTCCGGCGGGTATCGGTGTGCAATTTATGCAAGAGTGTGCTAAAGAAATTAAGAAGACGATTGAAAAACAACTGGCAGAATTTTTGCCAAGCGAACAGCTTAGCAATACGCTTTAATTGAAGGTAATTATTATATGTTAGTAGATTCACATTGCCATTTAGACAAACTTGATTTAACGCAATATAACCATAATTTATTAGAGGCATTAAATGATGCTCACGCGCAAAGCGTTGAATATATACTCTGTGTTTGCATTGAGTTAGAGCAATTTCCAGTAGTATTGCAAACCGCTGAGAAGTATCCCAATGTATTCGCTTCGGTTGGTGTCCATCCCACGGAAATAATTCAACAAGAACCTACCGCCGATGAATTAATTAACTTAAGTAAGCATAAAAAAATAGTCGCCTTTGGGGAAACCGGGTTAGATTATTATCGCAAGGATACTCAACCCTTAATACAACAAGAGCGTTTTCGCCAACATATTATTGCCGCTAGAGCCACAGGCAAACCATTAATTGTGCATACCAGGCAAGCGCAAGAAGATACGATTAATCTTCTCAAAACAGAAGGTGCTGACAGTGTAGGTGGCGTATTGCATTGTTTTACGGAAACTTGGGAAATGGCTCAGAAAGCCATGGATCTTAATTTTTATATTTCTTTTTCAGGCATAGTTACCTTTCAAAACGCAAAAGAATTAAAAGAAATCGCTAAAAAAATACCCTTAAACCGTATGTTAATTGAAACCGATGCGCCTTATTTAGCGCCTGTTCCTTATCGTGGAAAGCCGAATCAACCCGCTTACGTGAGACAGGTTGCCGAATATATTGCTGCTTTGCGCGGAATAAGCGTTGCTGAATTAGCCGATCAAACGACCAAAAACTTTTTTACTTTATTCAAACACGCAACCTTAGAAAATCATGCTAGCTAATTTTTCTCGCCTAACACTAGGCCATTATATTGCGCTAGCTATGACAATAGGGATTGTTTTTTATTTTAGTTTAGCAGGTTATCCTCTCTCCAATAATAACGAGGGGCTGTATGCTGAAATTGCTCGTGAAATGTTCCTGAGCGGTAATTACCTTGTCCCCCATTTAAATTTTGTACCTTATATCGAAAAACCACCTTTATTATATTGGTTAATTAGTGGCAGTTATCATATTTTTGGCGTAACGGTTTTTGCAGCCCGCTTTATCACGGCTACGTGTGGAGCGCTCACCGTCATTTGCCTATGTTGGTTGGGGCATAAAATTGATCGGGCCGTTGAGGCGTGGTTGGCAGCAATCATGTTAGCAACCAGTATTGGTTTTATTGTTATTGCGCGTATCGTATTTTTTGATATGTTGTTAACCGTTTGCTTAACTTTTACCTTGAGTTGTTTTTACTTATGGTGGCGCAGCAATAAAAAATACTATTTATTTATCGCTTATATTTTCTTGGCGTTGGCTGTGTTAGCTAAAGGAATGCTTTCCTTAATATTAGTTCCTGCTATTTGCATTAGTTTTTTATTGATTTGTAAGCAAAAAAATAGAATAACAGCCTTGTTTAACCCCATCGGCTTACTTTTGTTCTTGGCCGTTGTATTGCCCTGGCATATCATGGCAAGTTTAAAGCACCCAGGTTTTGCATGGGAGTATTTTATTAATGAACAAATACTCCGTTTTTTAAATGACAGAATGCCACATGATTACTACCAAGGGCCGATTTATTATTATATTCCCAGAATTCTCATCTACGCGTTCCCCTGGAGTTTGTTTATTCCAGCGCTATTTAAACGCAACCCAATAGAAGATAAGAACCCAGATAAGTTGCCTATATTTTTGGCTTTATGGGTTATTGTCCCCCTGATTTTTTTCTCGATATCACAGGCCAAAGCTAATTACTATATGATTATTAGTATGCCGGCGCTGGTATTTTTATTAAGCATTAAAATACACGAAAAACTTATCAAGAAAGAGCTAGGAATTTTTATCGGCGTGTTCGGCGTATTAACCGCTATTTTTGCTGGCGCTTTAATTTATTTTTCTATCGCTGAATTTAATGTGACAGATTTACAATATCAAATAGCCAGTTTGCTTATGCCATGGTTATATGGGTTGTTAATAATAGCACTCGTTTTTTTAGTGCTAAGTATCATTTTTTATGCAAGTAGCCAACAGGAATTAAATTCAAATTTATTTCAAGTAAATAATAAATCACAGGTACGCAATATTGGGTTGCTTGCAGGAGTTTGCGGGCTCAGTTTGGTTATATTAATGGCGGGCTGTGGCATCTTGAAAAGGATACCTAATCAATATGCAGAATTAAGCATTATCAATTACTTAAAAGTTCAACCATCAAGCAAGCCTATTTATTACTACGATAACTACGCAAAACAATCCACCTTGCTATTTTATCTGCAACGGCGGCTCCCCATCATCGACACCACCGATTCAGATATGGCTTACGGTTCACAAACACCGGCGGCAAAAGATTGGTTTATTAGCTTTAAGCAATTTAAAAAGCTAGCAAAAAAACAAGCATGCTATGTTGCACTAACAAAAGAAAGCTTAGCTGATTTTATTAATGCCGCCAAAGGCATGCATTTTTGTCCAGTATCAGAAAGCGGTAAAGGTATATTGTTAAGTAATGATCAGCTTGAATGTAAATGTCATGACCGCTTCTGCTCATAGGCTTAACCCAACCTACTCCTTACTTGCGGAATTCTACCAAGCCTGAATAGCTTGTC